>PKYX01000525.1:8210-8396 GCA_003132825.1 Acidobacteriaceae bacterium | reverse complement strand
CATTTTTCGGCCTGAGCCGCAAACTACGTTGACTTCGAAGTTCGGGGAGTGTCGAAGGGAGCGACTTCTGCAACGGCACGGATGATGGTATGCTAACCGCGTTATGGGGCTACCCAGCTGGCTGCGCAAAGTGTTCCTGGTCGACCTGCTGCAAGGTCTGAAACTGACCTTCCGCTATCAGGACCC
>PKYX01000525.1:0-8146 GCA_003132825.1 Acidobacteriaceae bacterium | reverse complement strand
ACTTCACCTACGACCTGAGCCGCTGCATGTTCTGCGGTCTCTGCGAGGACGCCTGCCCGACCGACGCGCTCGAACTCACTCAGGACTTTGAACTGGCCAGTTACACTCGCGACGGAGCCATCTGGAACCGCGAAATGCTCGAGAAGGGCCCTCAACCGACGCAATATAGGAAGTAGGGTCCGCCGGCGGTTGATCGTCGAGGCACAAATCAGAAACAGATATGAATTGGCGCCTGTGGGGTTTTTTCATTGCCGTGGGCATTCTTGCAGGGAGGCTTGTCTCCCGCTGGATTCGTTTCCCCGAACTGGTTTCTCAGGCGGCGAAAAACTGGAGCGGGTGGAAGCTTGTGCTCGCGAGCTTCTTGACGCTTTTTGCCGAGCTGGCTCTGATCCGCTGGATCGGCACTGAAGTTCGCGTCTTCGCGTATGTGAAGAACCTGGCATTGCTGCTGTGCTTTCTCGGCTTCGGATTGGGCTGCGCGCTGGTCGGCCATCCCGTACGGTGGTGGGCTTCGGCTACCGCACTGCTGGGTCTGGTGATGGTGGTACGGGTCCCTTGGCACAGCGAGCGGGCTTTCGAAGGCCTCTCGCAAGCCCTCGGCGGCGGGCAGGACTTTGACATCTGGGCCACGGGCACGGTCAGAAACTGGCCTAATTTTCTGATCGCGGCGGCCCTGACGGGGCTGCTTCTGCTGCTGATCACCTACATCTTCATTCCCTTCGGGCAAGTGGTCAGTCGACAACTAGAGCTGGCGGAGCGGCCGCTGCGCGCCTACTCGTGGAATCTGGCCGCCAGCTTAGTTGGGATCCTCGCATTTCTTGCGGTTTCCTGGTTCGGCCTTCCCCCGAGTCTCTGGGTGGCAACGGTTTTTCTCGGGCTGGGGCTGCTCCAGGACCAAAAGCGGCTCGGTATTGGCCTCGCTTGTCTGGCCATCCCGGCGGCCCTTCTGCTTCACGATGTCTCGACTCCCTCGGATTTCAGTCTGTGGACTCCCTACCAGCAAGTTCGGGTCATGAAAGATGCGTTTCCGGATGGAGAACTGCGCCAGACATTGGTCCGGGTCAACCATACGGCCTATCAGACGATGGTGGATCTTTCCGCCCCATTCCTCGATCGCCATCCCGGTTTGGTGGAGGAGCCAACGGACGAGAATCCGTACAACCTGCCCTTTTCTTTCACATCTCGCGCGCCCCGGGTACTGATTGTGGGGGCGGGCACGGGCAACGACGCGGCTGCCGCCGTACGCCACCAGAGTCTGACCGTCGATGCAGTCGAAATCGACCCCGGCATCCTGGCGATTGGGCGGAACCATCCCGAGCATCCCTACAGCGCTCCCCAAGTGTCGGTCCACGTGACCGATGCGCGCGCCTTCATGCGGCGCGCGCGCGGCCCCTACGATCTGGTCCTGTTCGGTTTGCTGGACTCCCACACCGAGCTGTCCGATTACTCCAACATGAGGATCGATAATTTCGTCTACACCAAAGAGTCGTTCGAGGAAGCCAAGTCGCTGTTGGCTCCGGACGGCGTGGTATTCATCAAGTTTCAAGTGAACCATCCCTGGATCGGCCGCCGCATCGCGGAAATGTTGCAGGAGGTGTTTGGCAAACCGCCGCTGTCGTTTGCCGCCCATTCGAGCTACACCGCCGATGCCAGCTGCTTTGTGATTTCGCCCTCCGACGAGGTCGAACGGAAGCTGGCCGCGGACCCGCGCCTCGAGCAATTCGTAACCCTGCACCGCCAAGCCTTCCTCAAGTTACCCGCGGTCGCCGTGACCACCGATGATTGGCCCTACCTGTACCAGGAAGGAAAATGGATACCCGGCATTTTCGTTACCGTGGGAATTCTGGTTCTGCTTTTGGGTATGGGCCTTTACTGGCAGATTCCGGAAGCTCGGACGCGGGTTCCGTCGCTTTTCTTCTTCAGCATGGGAGCGGGTTTCCTGCTGCTCGAGGCGCAGGCGATTAGCCGGCTGGCGCTCTATTTCGGTACCACCTGGCAAGTGAACGGAATTGTGATCGCAGCCATCCTGGCGGCTCTGCTCGCGGCCAACGCGGTCATCGACCGACAGAGGAAACCCTGGCCTAGGCCCTGGTATCTGGCAGGACTTCTGGCCGGGATTGGGATGGTTGCTCTGTTTCCGTTTCAGCGGATTCCCGGGCCGGCAGCATGGGTGGGAGGACTGGCCGCATGCTTGTTCACGATTCCCGTGTTCTTCGCCGGCCTACTGTTCGCCATCGAGTTCCGAGCGGTCAATTCCCCTGGCGCCGCCCTCGGTGCCAATATGCTGGGTGCGGTCGTCGGCGGTCTGCTCGAGAATCTGTCTCTCATCGTCGGCCTGAAAGCCTTGCTCGGGTTCGCGTTCGTGCTCTATGCCCTGGCTGGATTGGGACTGGTCATCGATCGGAAAAGGCTGGCTGGGAGCGACCGGTCGATTCTGTTGTCGAGTAGCGGCAGCGACTAGCCGGAGATCCGCGGTTGCTGCTGCGTCATGCAGTGGATCGCGCCGAATCCCCAGATCAGGTCACCGCAATAAATTCCTACCACCTCGCGCTCCGGGAATAGGTCGGCCAGAATATCGAGCGCCACGCGGTCGTTCGGGTCGTTGAACACCGGGACCAGCACCAATCCGTTGGCGATGTAGAAGTTGGCATAACTCGCCGGCAATCGCCGGCCGGCAAACCACACCGGCGCCGGCATGGGAAGTTCGATGATGGCCAGAGCCCGACCGTCCCGGTCGGTCGCGGCCCGCAGACGCCGGATGTTCTCCCGCAGTGGTTCGTAGTTGGCATCGTCCGGGCGAGACTCGACCGCGGTTATGACCGTGTCCGGCCGGACGAAACGCGTGATGTCATCCACGTGCCCGTGGGTATCGTCACCGGTTACACCGGAAGCCAGCCAGATGACGCTGCTTATGCCGAGATGCTCGGCGAAAATCTTTTCGTAGTCGGCTCGCTTCATGCCCGGATTGCGCTGCTGAACTTTGCTGAGCAGACATTCTTCTGTGGTAAGCAAGATCCCTTGGCCGTTCACATCGATCGATCCCCCTTCGAGCACCACGCGCTGGCCGAAAAGAGGCCGAATCTCCTCGGCNNCCAAACCCGGTTTGGACGGAGCAGGGGGGAATGGATGTCGGGTCCGCGATGCTCGCCTCACGGGCTTTCGCGAAGTCGAGGATTTCGGCGGGGCGGAGTTCGACGCGCCGGTTGCCGCCCCGCTTGACACCACAAAGGTGCAACCGGAATCCCGCGTCCATACCCGATTCGTAGGCCAGCGGTGAAAGTGAACGTTCTCGTCGAGCGCATTGGCCTTGTCCAGGGTCTTACGCGCAAGCTGCTCGGAGGCCGCGTCGTTGACGATCAGTTCTACCGCTTCGTGTCGCGCGAGAACCCGTATGATCTCCGTATATACCCAAGGAATCGGCTCGAATTTCCCAGGCCAGTCCGCGCGATGGTGGGGCCAGGCCAGCCAAGTGGCGGCATGGGGTTCCCACTCAGCAGGCATGCGAGGTTTTGAAGCAGTTGTATTCATGCCGTAGCGCCGGCGTCTTGTCGGTCGACCCAGGGGAGCTCTCCGCCACGAAGCCGAGTAACCGGCCTGACCAATCCGAGGGGCGGGCGACCTTTCAGTCGATCAACCGATTCGTAATCCCCGCGTAACTGTCAATCCGCCGGTCCCGCAAGAAAGGCCAGTTGCGGCGGACCTCTTCGAGCGCGTGCAGATCCACTTCACCCACCAGGATCTCTTCTTTCTCGCGCGAGGCCTCGGCGATCACCCGTCCAAAAGGATCGCAAAGAAACGATCCCCCCCAGAATTCGAGGCCCGCTCCGGGGGCGGATTTCCCGCGAATATCTCCGGTTTCAAAGCCGACTCGATTGACCACCGCCACGTAGACCCCGTTGGCGATGGCATGAGCCCGCTGGATGGTGCGCCAGGCGTCGTGTTGCCCCTCGCCGAACTCCGCCTTCTCCGCCGGATGCCAGCCGATCGCCGTCGGATAAAAAATGATGCTCGCGCCGCCGAGGCTCGCCACCCGCGCGCCCTCCGGATACCACTGATCCCAGCATACGAGTGTGCCCACACGGCCCACCTGGGTGTCAAAAGCGCGAAAGCCCAAGTCGCCCGGCGTGAAGTAGTACTTCTCGTAGTACAGCGGATCATCCGGAATGTGCATCTTGCGGTAGAGGCCGAGCAGGGAACCATCGGCATCAAAAATCGTGGCCGTGTTGTGATAGACGCCCGCGGCGCGCCTCTCGAACAAGGAGGCGATCAGCACAATGTGCAGCTCCTGGGCCAGAGCCGAGAGTCTGGCGGTCGTCGGACCCGGAATTGGCTCGGCCAGATCGAACAGGGCCGCCTCTTCGCGCTGGCAGAAATACTGCGTCTGGAACAGTTCCGGAAGGCAGACGATCCCGGCGCCGCGCGCCGCCGCTTGGCGCACCAAGTCCAACGCATGCCGCAAATTGCTCTCGGGATCGGAGGTGGCCGACATCTGCACCAATCCGACCTGGAATTTCTCGGGCGGCAAAGGCAATCGCTCCTTAACGCGGTCGACCTAGAATACCAGAGGGAAAAAGGATCAGATCTGGGTTCTCGGCTTGCGATCGAGGACGGCCGCGCTAGCCCGAATTCGCACCCTTCTAGTAAAGTAGTGCTTCACAAGAAATGGGAGGTGGGTCGGTGAAGCACGGCAATCATGACGGCGTGGGCATCGAGCGCCAGTTGCACAATCCGGTCGAGGACAAGCTGATTCCGCTTGAACCGCTCGATCTCGGGCAAGTGCACTCGATCGACGCCCTGGTGCGCGCCATGGGCAAGACTGCATTTACCGGCCGCCAGGTGGGGGAAGCCGCGGATGTTCTCGAGGCCATGGCACGCGACGAGGAGTGCTTTGTGGTGATGACCCTGGCCGGCGCCATGACCGTGGCGAAGCAGGGCCTGGTCATCGCCGAGCTGATTGATCGCGGCATTGTCAATGCGATCGTTTCGACCGGTGCGCTGATGGCCCATGGCCTGGTCGAAGCCACCGGTCGGGCCCACTTCCGCTACAACCCCGACATCTCGGATACCGAACTCTACGAACAAGGTTACAACCGCGTCTACGACACGCTCGAACCGGAGCAGAATCTGGATCACGTGGAAGAAGTGATGTCCCGAATCCTCGAAGGCTGGGACCATACGGATGGGATGTGCTCCTACAAGCTGAACCACGCGATCGGTGCGCACCTGGCCAAGCACTCGACAGAGCGTGGCATCCTGAAATCGGCCTATGAAAAGGGTGTCCCGGTATTTGTGCCCGCCTTTACCGACTCCGAACTGGGCCTGGACGTGGCCCTGAACAATCGCCTGCGTGAGTCAACCGGGCGGCACAAGATCCGCTTTGATCCCTTCGAGGATCTGGAACACTTTGCGGCCACGCTGTTGCGGCAAACCCGGCTCGGAATCTTCACCATCGGCGGAGGGGTTCCTCGCAACTGGTCGCAGCAGTTCGGCCCGTTCATCGAGCTGCGCCACCGGCGCCTGGGAGAAAACGTGCCCTTGAAACGCTATCACTATGGAGTGCGCATTTGTCCCGAGCCGGTGTACTGGGGAGGCCTGTCAGGAAGTCCGTACAGCGAAGCGATCTCCTGGGGCAAGTTCGTGCCTCCGGCTGAAGGCGGCAGATTCGGCGAGGTCTTTCTCGATGCCACCGTGGGACTGCCGCTGATCGTCGCCGCGGTGTTCGAGCGCCTGCACCGGGACAAGGCCAGATCGTCCAAGAAGACCAAGAGAGCGAAAGCCAGAAAGTAGCGAAAGGTGTCCCGCTGGCCTTCCCAGACGCACTGTGAGCAGTCGTGCCGCGAACCAAAAGGCCCGTCCGAGTCTGTCGGAGGGCCTTTGTTTACTCCCGGCAGTTTTCTGTATTCAGTCGAAGATCAAAACCGCCGACGCGATCACCGTCGTCCATAACCCGCGCTTGTCGCCCACCGCGGACTGCGTCACGTTGGCCGTACGCACGATCTTATTCGAGATGCGGTAGATCTCTTTCTTCTCGTCCCAAGACCGGTCGGGATCGAACTCAACATTCAGCGTGGTCGCCAGCATCTCCGCCGCGAGTTCCTCGGCGTAGTCTCCGGCGGCATCCTCCGGCTCCCCGAACGAATGGTGCTCGCTGAGATAGCCATAGGTATTGCGGTCGGCAGGAATGGCCACGCCAATGCTGGCGGCGAGAAGGCGATGCGGCTCATGGGTGGAATTCTCGGCCACCACGGCGAAGACTACTTCGCCGGGGCTGAGGAACTTCAATCCCTGGGAGCGCGCGGTCAATTTGCATTGNNAACGCCAACTCAAAGGAAGTGAGGCGCTCTTTGTGTTTGCCCACTCCCTTGGTGAAAAAGATCCGCTTCGGGACCATGTCCTTGGACAATTCCTTTATCCTCCGCTCGCACCAGGATCAAATCGCAAATCTAACATAGCGAATCGTGAAGGGACTATGAAAAGTGGATCTTTAGACGAAAAGGAGGTGCAGAGTTGGATTCGGTCTCCCACCTCTGCACCTCCAGGTTCGACCCGGAATCGTCTCGGCCAGCGCCTACTTTCCCGCCATCACCGACTTCACCGCGATGGTGTCGCCGTCCAGGGTTCCGACGATCTTGGCCTGCTCCCCGGCTAATTGGTCGAGTTCGGACAGGGCGGACTTGTCACTGGCATCGAGCGTATAGACCTTATCCCCGACCACCAGGGCGTATTTCGAGCCCTTCTGCACACAAGCCCGCGTGCAGTCGGCGGCGCTGCCCTCCATCATGTGCTTAGCGCCGCACATGGCGTCGCTGACTTCGCCGGTAAAGGTTTGGGCCTTGCCGGCGGCCCCGGCCGGCACGGCAACGACCAGCCCCCCCAATAGCAGGGCCGCGATCGAAACTCGGAACGTCTGCCAACGGAATCTCATGAATCGTCCTCTCCTTGAAATGATTCTGACTGCCTTCGCTCGTTGGATGCGCTAGGAGCGAAAAAGTTAGGTCAAATGCGCGATTCTTTGCGGGACGGCCGGGAGCGCCTCCGGACTACAGGGTAGCTTTGCGTTCAAACTTGACGTTGACATCCACCGTTTTGTCCGCCGCCTCGGGCATTTCCCGGATGCTGATATTCCATTCCCCGTCGACCAGCACAGTCTTCAACACGTCCTTCACAAAGCGCTGGGGATAGCCCGAGTCGTAGGAATCGTTTTTGGCCAAGGCCCACTTTGCGGTCACGCGGACGGTTTCATGAGCGTCCAGACCCTGAATCTCGAGGTCTCCCATGTGGAACAGGTCTCCATCTTCGACCCGAATCTGATAGCTGACCGTCGAATGGGCATCGTCGAGGGTCGGCACCACCTGAATCGCGGCGGCCATATAGCCGAGCGTTCCATAGAGTTTCTTCATCGCTTCGGTGTCGCTCGCCAGCTCGACCGCATTCGCCGGCTGGCCGAGTTTCTGGTGGATCAGTTCGCGTAGCTTGTCCGCGGGGAGAACCTTCGAACCCGCCACCTGGATTTCCGCCACCTGATAGCGCGCTCCCGGATCGACCGTGAAAGCCACGTCCACATCCGTTTCCTGCGGGCTTTGCGCGACCACCTTGACGGAAGCATCGAAGAAGGCGGCCTTCAGATACCCCCGCGCCCAATAGATCGGAACGAAGTCCTTGTCTTCCTGAACCCGGAGGAGGGAGCGCAGGTAATCTTGGCCTTCGAGCTTCGCTCCGGCGGCTTCGAGCAGGGGCATTTCGACGGAACCTGCGCCGGTGAACTCGGTCTTGCGAATGCGAATGGTCTGGCCGGAGACGCTGTAGACGATCGCGTCGACCCGGTCGTTGTTTTCGGCTCGCAGATAGTCCGCCCGGCCCTGCACGTTGTTTTCGTCCAACAGTGTCTGCAGGGCATCCGACACCTGGTCCGCCAACTTGCCCTCGAGCGGTAACTGCCCNNGAGCTCCTGCTCGGAAAACCAGACGAAATTCTCGAAGCGGGCGGGAACGAAGTGGTCGCTGTCAACCACTTCGAGCTCGAGCTTGGCGCCTTCCGCCGAGTAGCGGTAGCTGTAGTTCACGCTGGTGAAGGCTCCGGTTTCAGCCAGGCGCGCGCTCGCCACCTTGAAGTCGTTTTCGCTGACCGACTCCCCGGTCCGCAAACC
>PKYX01000101.1 GCA_003132825.1 Acidobacteriaceae bacterium | reverse complement strand
GAAGTGGCTCAGTGGCAGGGGCGATCCCGCCGGGTTCTGGACTCGGGACAGGGGTTTGTTGCGGGGTCTGTCCTAGGCAAAACGACGTACAACCCAGACTGACAAACGCGAGGCCTAAGAGTCCAGACTTGAAACGGAGGGCCATGAATAACCTAACTTATCCTCTTCCATAGCTTGCTTTTCAAATCACCAAAGGTGATGCACTCCCGCGCCTCCAGCCCCCAAAACCGAGGTGCCGGTCACAGTGCACGCCCCCGTCCGCCGACCACAGCATCGCCTTCTCTTGCTTCGCGGAATCCCGCTCTGCGATCTTTGATGCTTGGCGTGTCCAAACGTTTGTACCGTTGACCGCCGTTCGAGCTTGTCAGTTATTGGGTTCACAGCCGTAAAGCCGTCAATTTTGGCACCGCCCCCTGGATTTTGGTCACCAAAGGGAGCAGCCAATTGGGCAGTCTGCAAAGTGCCATGGCGCGATTGCAGGCCCGGCAGGGCGAGCGACCCAGCTCGGTGGATGGGGCTAGGTAATCACTTTACGGGTCGAGCGCTGTTGGGGCGATGAGGGAGAAGCCCGGGAGCTAGAACCAGGCGGGGAAGGCAGTTTACTCATCCCGTCGGCCGCACTCCGAGCCAGGGTGGATGCCAGCAATAATGGGGGTGCCGGCGTCCCCGGGCCTCGGTCTTTGGGGGAGGATTCCGATACGCCGATTCACCGACTGAAACCTGTCAGGTTTCGCCCGCTGACCGGGCGGAAGTCCGCCCCGACCTGTGGGCGCTTTTGCAAACTCCTCGAGGATCAGCTGGGCGTAGCTCGGGCAGGGATAGGGGAGCTTTCTACATCAGCCTCCGCCCAGTTCGAGAAACCGAATGAACCGCGGATTTTCCCTTCGGGCTGCCTCGCAAGGCGGGACCCGTTGTCGCCAACTGGACGCTTTGTTCGTCGACCCAAACGCGCGACGTCGTGGGATTGGGCTATTGTTGATCGAACACGGCGCCGAGCTCGCCCGCACACGGGGATCTGCTGCACTGTATGTAGTCGGCAATTTCCATGCCGAGGAGTTTTACGCTGCTTGCGGTTTCAATGTGATTGGAAAGGCAGAGACCCGCTTCGGTGCTGCCCGGCGCATGCGGATGATGGTTTGACGGCTTATTCGTGGAATTGCCCATCGGGCCTGCAAAGACTCCCCAAGGACATTCTGTATTCCATCGGGCTGAGTGTTCACAAGAAGAAGATCAGCTACTGCGTCAAGAATGCGAGGGGCCAGGTCCACCAGGAAGGCAAAGTTGGGGCGACTCCCGTCTGATGAATGGACGGCTCGAAGCGGCCCGGTCCAAGGCAATCCTACCTTACTGTTGCTCGTGGAATCGGCAAGTTGGTCAGCGGTACGCGGCGGCCTGGATGCTGTACAGCTCCGAGTACTGACCACGCTTGACCATCAACTCATCGTGGGTACCGACCTCCACGAGTCGAGCCCCATCGAGCACAACGATGAGATCTGCCATGCGGACCGTCGAGAAGCGGTGGGATATGACGATCGTGATGCGACCTCGGTCGCTCTCGCCGGTGGCGCGTGCCGCTGCCGCGTAACGCTCGAACAGCGCGTGTTCAGTCTCCGCGTCCAGCGCGGCGGTCGGTTCGTCGAGGACCAGCAGCAGCGGCCGATCGCGCATGAAGCCACGCGCCAGCGCCAGCTTCTGCCATTGGCCGAACGACAGGTCGATTCCGCCGGGCCAGGTCGGACCAAGTTGGGTGTCGAGGCCTGCCGTAAGACGGGCGACGACGTCGCCGGCGCCGGCGCGGTCAACAGCCGCGACCACGGCGGCCTTGTCGTCCAGTCGGGAGAGGTCGCCCAGGCCAACCGTGTGCCCGGCGCGAAATTCGAAGCGGAAGAAATCCTGGAACGCGCCCGCGAGACAAGCCCGCCACTCGCCGGCCGGTATGCGCGCTAGCGGCGTATCGTCCACGAGGATCGAACCAGATGACGGCTCGTACATCTTCGCTAGGAGCTTGACCAGCGTCGTCTTGCCGGCGCCGTTCTCGCCGACGATCGCGACCACCGCGCCCGCCGGCAGGGTCACCGACACATCGTCCAGAACCACGCGCGACGTACCGGGGTACACGAACGATACGTGGTCGAATCTGACACCGCGGTGCAACCTGGCAGGAACCGGCAGATCGCCCAACGCTGCGACGGAGGCGGCGTAGTCCTCGAGCCACGCGAGTCGCCGCGAGCCATCCATCCAGAAGCCGCGCAGGAATCCAATTTCACCTACGGTGGCGCCGATGTACGCCGACAGTCGCGCACCGGCGGCGAGCACAAGAATCACCTGGTCGGCCGCTGCGCCGAGGCCGGACGACACGAACACGACCGCGCCGACATACGCGAAGCCGAATATCGCCCACGCCAGCGCGTGCCACAATGCCGAATCTCGCCGAGCCGCTGCCACCGGTCCGTACCAGCGCTCCCATGCCGCTCGGCGCTCTGTAACGAGGCGCTCCCCGATGCCGGTGACTCGCACTTCCTTCCCGGCCGGCCCGGTCGTGGCGATGGTGAACAGGTGACGCGCCAGCCGGTTGCTTTGTGCCCCACGCTCCTGCGCGGATCGCTCGACCTCGGGGCGCCAGGTCGACGTCAACACGGTCGGGATCGCGAACACCACGAGCAGGGTGAGCGCCGGATGAATCGAAGCCAGCAGCGCCATCGTCACGCCCAGCCGCAGGATCCACCCAAGCGTGGAAAAAAGCGACATGTACATATGGTCGAGTACGAACACCTGATTGCGGAGCATGGACAGCCGATCGAGATACTCCGGGCGTTCCTGATGCGCGACCGTAGCGACCGAGGCCTGCAGTCGCGCCACGTGCGCTTCGAGCGCGATCGTCACCTTGTCGCGGAAGCGACGCTGCACGCGTGTGCTGACCGTGCGGAGAAGCCACGTCGCGGCAGTCGACACGCCGAGGCCAATCGCCGCGCCTTGCACCATACCGGGTCGGTGATCGAGGACACCTTTGCCGAGCAGCATCAGCCACAACGCGAGGAGCGCATCGGGCAGCGCGGCGAGCTGCGACACCACGAATGACGCGACCATCAAACGCGGCTCGTTGCGATACCCAAGCTTGCACAACCGCCACATCGACGAGAGCGCCGGAGGCAGCGGCTCGATCGCGCGTTCTCGATCAGGAGAGAACGTCATAGGTCGTACCCTCCTCGTCGGGGACGTTGAAGCGCTGGGCCTGCAGATCGAACATCGTCCGGTAGCGTCCGGCGAGCGCCATGAGCTCGTCGTGGGTGCCGAACTCGATGACCCGGCCGTGCTCAAGCACGCAGATATGATCGGCCTGGCGCACCGTCGAGAAGCGATGCGAAATCAGGATGGTCGTGCACTGCCGGGTCGCGGCGAGCAGGCGGCCGAAGATTTCCGCTTCCCCGCGCACATCGAGCTGGGCGGTCGGTTCGTCGAGCAGAACGACGCCGGCGCCAAGGCTGACCGCTGCGAGTGCCCGGGCGAGCGCGACGCGCTGCCACTGGCCGCCCGACAGATCAGTGCCGCCGTCGTACCCTCGGGCAAGCACCGTGTCCAGTGTGGCCAGGTTGGTCGCTCCTGCCGACTCGAGCGCAGCGCGCACGATTTCATCTGGCGCGCCGGCGGGCGCCACGTTATCGCGCAGCGGCAGTTCGAGGCGAATGAAGTCCTGGAACACCGCTGTGACGCGCGAGCGCCACGATGCGAGATCGAACTCGCGAATGTCGACGCCGTCNNGTCGTCTTGCCGGCGCCGTTCTGTCCAACGATGGCGAGCGATGAGCCGGCCGGAATCGTAAGATCGAAGTGCTCCAGCACGGGCGCGCCGGCGCCGTGAGGAGTCGACGCCGCAGGGTATGCGAAGGTGACATCGCGGAGACGAATCTCGCGCGCAGGTGTCCGATCCGCGGGGCGAGCACCGGAGAGTAGCGCGCCGGCGGGGCGCATCGCCGGCTCAAGTCGCAACACGGCGGCCACGGGGGCAGCCGCTCCGTCGATCGCCCAACTGAATCCGCCAAACGCGATCATCGAGACGCCGATTGCACTCTGCACGTAGACGACGATTTCCCCGAGACTTATGCGGCCATGGGCGGCGGCGCTCGCCAATAGCCAGAACACCAGGACGTTCGCAGAAACGACGAGGAGCATGCTCCAGATGACCGGACGCTCACGCAGACGTGTGGCTGCGTACTGCAGCTCGTGCAGACGCGTGCGTCTGGCAATGAAACGGTCGATCGTCCAGCCGGCAAGTCCGAACAACCGAAGCTCCTTGCTCGCGGGCGGGTCAACCGCCAGCCGGTAGGCGTAATCGGCATCCCGCTGGGCGCCCCGCACCTCGTCGGTGTTGCGGTCGCGCCAGATCGCACTCTCGCGTAGAAGCCAGTGCGTCGCCAGCCATGCGCCAGCGAGCAGGACCGGCGCCCACCACGCGTATCTGGCGAGAATCACCGCGGACGCGACACCGCCGATCATCTCGACCATACCGCTCGCGATGAAATCCATCGAGATCGACAGCGGCGGGCCGGTCATTCCGCGGTCGAAATCGCGCGCGACGGTGAGGTCGCTGGTGAGCGTCGGATCCTCGAGGTGCCCCATTCCTGGCGGGCGCACGCAGGCCTCGGTGAGGCGGTCGTAGAGCCAGGCGGCAGCGCGGTCGCCGAGGTTTGAGCTCACCGCCTGATGAATCGGACTTAGTACTTGAAGCAGGATGAAGATCGCTCCGACAAATGCGAGCGGACCGGCGAGAGGATGGCCGCGTTGCACGGCGCCGACGAGCACGCCCATCGCGATCGCGAAAGCCGCCGGCAGGATCCCTCTCAGCAGCAGGACCGCCCACCAGGCCGCGGCGAGGCCAGCGTCCGCCTTCGGTAGGACGGCGAAGAACTTCCATTCCTTACGCTCGGTCAGTGGCTGGAACACGACTGCATTCTGCCACAGAAACCTCGCGCGCACCTGACTGCCGCGATTTGTCCGCGGGCTTGCTGTCGCACAAGGCCGTAGGGCCAGACTCATCCTCTCTTCGAGTCATCCGGCATGTCGGACCGCATGTGATTGTAGTGGCCGTCCGCTCGCAAGATAAAAGCCGTGCGAGAGCCAAAGCAGGCATGTGCAAAATAGGTCATTACGTCAGTTATCTATCGCCCCTATTAGCCAAGGACGAGACTCACCTCGCCGAATCCGAATACACAGTAAGGAGAAATACTTTGAACCTCAAGAGGCTTGACCAGCCCACCCGAAATANNCCTCAACCTCAGCCGCGCAGACCGCCTCTGCGGTTTCGGCTTCCGCCCCCCAGGCAGTCCCGAAGGACAACTCTTCTACATTGCGGTTCACACCGTCGAAGAAGATCCTCTCCAATCTGAAAGCGGGAGTGCCGTCTGCCGTGAACCTTTGTAACGGCCAAACCATTGGGGGGATACTTACGGACTCGGATGGGCTGAAGGCAGACACCGGGTCATCGCCGTGCGGCGAATCACAGAACCCCACGCCAAACACGGTCACGGGCGGCAATCCACCCTATCATTTCCAATTCGATACCGGCTCATTTCCTCCCTTGGGAATGCACCTGGGCATGAACGGACTGCTTTATGGCACGCCGGCAAAACCTCCGCTCGGTGGCTATAAGCCGTTTCGCGTCTGTGCCGTGGATATGAGCGGGACGCCCGATTGCCATGAAATGGCGCTGGGAGCGACAGCGGCGCCCCATAGCAGCCACGTTCCGATCATCTTGGGGGCGGCAGCTCTCGGCGGCGTGGCGGCTGTCGTAGGTGCGAAAGAGATGAGCAACTCAAGCGCAAGCTCCTCCGGCGGCTCAGAAGCCGGCACCTGTGACGGAATGTCTTCGACGAACGCATGTGGTGCCTGCAGCTGTACCGACTACGGGACCTGTAATAACCCGAGCTCCCAGTGTGGCGGAAGCGTCTGCTGGTGGCAACCCGGAGCCGACAATGCTGGAACGGCTCCATTTTGCGCCGGTGGAAAGCCCGACTGATCGCTTTCCGGATGGGGAGGCGTCGGGAAGGGCCCGCAGGTGACGATTCACAACCGGACCCAAACGCTCCGTCGTTCAGCAAGCCAATGCCTGCCGGGATCGTGGAGCTCCTATGCCGGCTGGTGTCTCAAACTCGTGGACAAGCTCCGGACTCGGGGTGCTGGGGGTGGTGGCATGCGTGCTAGCTTGCGGATTTTATGCGCAAGCGGAGACCTTGTCAGGCACGGTGGTTGACCCCCAGCAGCTCGTTCTCGTGGGTGCCAAGGTTTCTCTGCTTTGCGGAAACCACATCGACACTCGCAAGACTGACGCCGAGGGGTATTTCATCTTTACCCGACAGGCTTTTCCTGAGAACTGCAGGATTCGCGCCGTGTCCCCCAGCTTCGCGGTCCTCGAACTCACCTTTGGTCGGAGACGAACTCTAACGTTGCAACTCCGGATTGCTGAACAACAACAGACGGTGACCGCGACCACCGACAGACTTTCCCCGGCTCCTCTCGAGTCGATATCGCTCTCCGACACAGAGCTCCGAGATATCTCGAACAATAGTCAAGACCTGATTGCATATGCGAAGCAACTAGCTGGAATCTATTCCGGATCGGATTCTCTCTATGTGGATGGGTTGCCCGCTGAAGGTCCGCCGCCCGCCGACAGAATAGCCGCGATTACGATCAACGCCGATCCTTTTTCTGCTGAGTACGCGGACGGCGGCAACAATCATATCGACATCACCACCAAACCGGCGGAACGTCAGTTTCGGGTCACCAGTCTCGGACTATCTCTTGGAACCAGGACACCCGACGGCTTGAACCCGGATCTCAGCACAACGTCGAAGACAGCTACGGTCGGAATCACAGGGCCGGTGCCCGACCTACCGCTCGCGTTCACGGCGAATGTCCACTACACCGACAAGCAGGGGGAGCAACCGATTGAAGCCATTGTTCCTTCCGGGCCGGGAACGTCGATTTCTTCAGTTGACGCCGCCCCGATTGCAGACTCGAACGCAGCCTACGGTCTCGGTGGAGACTACTCCAGGGCCGAGAGCCTGCACGGGAATGCCTCGCTCTACGTCGTGACCGCTAACCACGCGAATATGAATGTGGGGGGAATCTCCTTGCCCGAAGCTGGAGTGAACCAGAATTCTTCGGGTCAAGAGTTTCGGACAACATTCACCAAGACCGGTGAACATTTCGTCTCCCATGGAGGCATCGCGGCAGACTGGGTTCATTCCGATCTATATGCAAACTCGAGCGCCCTGGGGGTGAGCGTGTCGGGAGCTTTTAACGGGGGCGGCGCAGACATCAACCGGGAAAACACGCGATGGTCGAGATGGACTCTCAAGGATGTCCTGGAGTTCAATTGGAAGGGCCATCTCTGGAGTGTTGGGGCTACGGTCTCCCGCAGGGAAGACCAAGAAAATACCATTCCCAATCCCTACGGCCACATCTATTTTGACAATTTGGCGGACTACCTTTTGAGCGCAACTACCGGAGCCAGCAATGGAACAAAGATCATCACGCAAGGACAGGGCAAGGTCGGGTATGCGTCTTATACCGCTTTTCCATTTCTTGAAGCTGAACTGCTCCGCCGGCCGAGACTGGTTGTCAGAGGAGGAGTTCGGGCGGATGCCCAAACTGCTGGGAGGGTACTTTTCTCGCCCCGACTCTCTACCGTTGCCAACTTCCATGGTTTTGTCCTGGGGGCTGGAAGCGGGATGTTTGTCAAAGCCTGGACCAATGACATCTTCCTGAGAGTCATGGAAAACGACGGGAATCATCTCGAGCAGTACTTGATTCCCGACGCGTCCTTGGCGGACCTCCAGGCGGGAACAGCGCTCGCCCAGTCTGAGATCGTTTCCCGAATCGCCCCTAGCCTGACCCCTGCGCGCAATTGGATATCCAAGCTTTCGCTCGAGCATCCCTTTAAGGGTTTCTTGCCCGGCGTCGAATATACCTGGGGGGACGGCACACACCTTTTGGGTTCACAGCGCTTGAGCTCACCAACCGGCTGGACGGACTGGCTGGAGTCAAACCGCACTCAGCAGAAGCACCAGATACACATCCGGGCACTATTCAAAATACGAGGTCAAAGCCTCGCGGCGCACTATGAATGGATCCATTCCCGCGACGACACGGATGGACCATTTTCGTTCCCGGCGCTACAGAATGACATTCGCGGTGAGTGGAGTCCATCGAGTGGCATCGCGGCGCACAACTTTACCTTTGTGGCAAACTCAAGGTTCGGAAAAGCACTTTCACTCACGCTGGTGGATAGCTGGCACAGCCCACAGCCCTTAAACATAACCAGCGGTCTAGATCCAGAAGGCAATGGGCTCTATACCGATCGAGCCGGATTACCACGAAATAGCGGCCGCGGGCCGTACTATAACCTCGCAGAGGCGTTTGCCCATTGCAGGTTTGTAGTGCCGAAGGTGTTCTTAGGTCCGAGGCAAAAGACCTATCTGGATCTCAACGTCCAAGTGATGAATCTTTTCGGAAACAAAGATGATTCTGTCTTGGGAACTGTAATTGGATCGCCTCTGTTTGAGCAGCCTTTGGCGGCCGCACCGGGGCGATCCTTCCAGTTTTCCTTCGGCTTTTCGCATTGAATGACGCGGTATCATTACCAGCAGTGCGGGCTCGATCGCTCCTCTGCCGCTCTCTGCCGGCGACAACCCGGGCCCCTACCCCTTGCGCCAAATTTGGCGTGGGCGCAATGGCGAGGAGTACAAAGTTCGCGGGGTATCATTAAAAACGCTATCCGGCGCAGCATGTAGCGTGCATGTTTCACCAGCATCCACCGATTACCAGACCTCGGTCGAAAGTCGTCAGCCACCGGGGTCATCTGTGAGCCACGATTAGGTTGTTGATGGCAGCGGCCGTGTGAACGGCGATTGACAGTGCTGGGGGGACTTTCCACACATTCCTCCTAGGTTCGGCCTTCTTAGAGCGGTAGCTCAGATAGAAAGAGACGGCGTCTAGGGGTAGGGCGATGCCGTAGAGTCGAGCTCGTGTCGGGTGTGCGCCGAACAAGCCGTTCAGCTCGGTAGCTTTGGCTTGTCCCGCAAGGGCGTGGACGGTCGTCTCCAGATCAGCGAAAAGAGTTCCCGTGCTGAGGCTGTGAAGCAGAATGAATTTGCGGTCCAGTGTGCGCGAACCGGTATTGGTGGTTGGCTCCATAGCCAGTGCAAGGGGCACGGCGCGTGTTCTGTTCAGGTCACGCGTATCGAGGGTGCTTTGCGGGCGCGGCGTTTCAGGGAGGTCCGAGGAAATGGTCGCCGATGCTGCGGCCGATGTCCGGGTGAGTTCGAGGGGAGGGCGGTTCTGCTGAACACAGAAATCAGGGCTGAGATTTGCGGCCTGAGATATGGGTAACCTGGCGGCAAGAATCAAAGCTACCAGCGCGGAGGCGACAGTCCAACGAACGACGCGCACGAGAACCTCGACGGCGCAGGGGGAGGCTACGCGGGTGCAAACAAACTCTACGGGAGGGCCAGGGGCGCCACAAGGGGCCGATGTGCGTGCCCGGCCACGGTGCTTGAAGTTGTGGGCAGAAAGTCGGGGACATCGCGCCTATCGTTCAGTCTGTCAGCCAAGAAGTTTGGCCCGGAGAGAATAGACCTCAAAATGTCAACAAATCGTCCCACTTCACGAGTCACAGGCTATCCGGAGAGCGCTCGATTCTGACCCACACCAGCCGACGTCGTTATTTTCGATGGTGGCAGATTGTCAGACAGCGCTGAACCGTGCTTTCGACTATGAAAAGCGTGATGTCCGGCCTCAACCATCTACTGGAAACTCAAGCTTTCTTCGTGCCGCCCATTGAATGGACAACCGCAACCACGGACTGGCCCTCTGGGACTACCATTTCTCCGGGTAGCTCTATTTCTAACCCGCTTGGCTGGTTCTTGGCCGTAGCCAGAATGGCCCGTCCGTCCGGTCCGGTGACCGTGGCGGTCGGGGCCGCACCCAGCTTGGCGTCATTTCCGAACACCAGCCGCCGCACCACAAGCTCACCGTGCCGACATTCTAGTCTTGCCGAGAGCGCTCCGGACTGCCGCTGCTGGCTATACAGTCCCCAGGCCGAACCGGCGGCAAAAAAGCACTGAAAATTCTCTCCGCCCCATCGCGGCTGAAACGTCACTCTCTTCTCTACCGCTGAATAGCGAAACCCGGAAAGGGCCAGCAGTACCGAATAACTCGCCATGGCCCGAGAATAATGGTTCCCCCACTCAATCTGGTTCCATGGATTCCGCCGCACTCCGTCGTAGCGTTCACTCACAGCTTTGACAATCGCCAACCCTTCTTCCGGCAACCCGTGATAGATCAAATGTGCTGCGACCTGATACTCGATACCCGTCCACACTTCATCCGAATAGACAAAGGGTAGCGCCGGACGTCCGCCATTCGGCCACGAGCACAGCAGCAAACCTTTCTCATCGTTGATCGCATAAATACGTTGCGTGTTCCCATGGGTCCAAAAATCGTGCCTAAAATTGTTGCGGTAGATTGACTGCAAGGTCTTCCGAACTCGCTCAGTTTTCAGCCCGAGGTCCAGCCCCACTACGTCCGCGAACCACTGTCCCAGCATCTGATCGGAAAGGCATCCTCCGCCGAACTGATACTTGAGCTGGCCATCCCGCACCACCCGTTCTTTCCAGTCCTTTTGGTCATAAGGCTCCATGGGGCGAATTTCCGCGACCGGCGTTACTTTCTGAACATAGAACTCCCCGTTCCACAATTCTTCGATGTTTTTCGCCCCCTTCTCGCGAACTTCGCGATAACTCTCCGCCGCGGAGGTGTCCCCGACTGCGAAAGCCATGATCTCCCCGGCTTTCAAAGCTCCCAGATAAAGAGTTGTCATCATCGGATTCGCGCCGAAAAACTCGATGTCATACGTATTGTGCTGCTCGCCTTCCATCACCCCATCTTTGTCGGCGTCCCAGTGCTTCCAGGCAAACTCCAGCGCCCGCTTGGCGTCCGGCCACATCTGTTTGAGGAACCGGTCGTCGCCCGAGATCTGCCACTCCCGATACAGCTTCATGATGCAGCCCATCTGGCCATCCGCCGCGGGACGAAAATCCCACTGCTTGATTCCCAACGGCAGCATGGCCCGAAAGGCCATGCTGTCATCGGGCCGCATCTCATGCAGAAAGTCGGTGCTCCGCATCGACCGCTCCAATTCCGGATACAAGAAGGCCAAGGCCTGCTCGTAGTTCCAGACGTGCGAGCAGTTCATCCAGCCGTTGTGCTGATCATCCCCGCAACCTTCGAACCCAAAAAACTGTTTCCCCTCGAGCAGCATGCAGGTGTTGGTGCGAAGAATCGACGCTTGGCTCGAAACTGCCTGCAGGACGTAAGGCGGAAGAGTGCTCGCACGGAAGGTCTCGCCGAACGATCGTGTCTTGCCCTCCAGTTCAGGCAGGCGCTCAGCGGTATGGCGGGCCACATCCCACGCGCTGGTAAAGCGGGTGCCGTAATAGTTTGTCAATTTCCTGCCCTTCAATTGCTCGTCTTTCTCATGCCAGTAGTTTTCCCTGACCGGAAAATACCAAGCCAACACGAAAGTGATCTTCGTCGATTCGCCGGGCGATAGCCGCGCCTGGGGCGCGAGTGTGGCGTAATCTGATTTACCGTCAGCCGATGGTTGGGGCGGCCTGGAATCGTGCAACTGGCCGTCTGCGGAGAATTCGTCCACCCATTTTTGGTAGAAATCCCACCAGGCTCCGCTCTCCCAACTGGTACGCGCCGTGTATGGTCGAGTCGTGGTCAGCAACGCCATAGAACCGTAGCGAGGGTCACCTGGCAAATACTTTTCCGAGGTCAACTCGAGGCCGGCGATGCTCGCACTCCTAGCCTGCTCCTGCCGCACTGTAGCCAGATTCTGCCCGAATCCTGGATGGTCGCTGCCTTCGAGATATGCCTTTCCGTCGTAGCCGACGGGGTTCAGCAAAGAAAACGCCAGCGATACGTCCACCGGCTTTTGCGAGCGGTTGTGCACTTCATAGGTCAAAATCGCCACCGGCAAGCTGGAATCATCGACGCTGAGCGGAATAAACGGATTAAAAGCCTGGAGCGACAGTGCCACCGGAAGCGCACGGTCTTCGAAATCAACCTTGGCCACGGGATAGGCGCCAGTGAAACGTGCTTTCTGAAAATGAGGTAGGCCCTGCGCGGATGCCCGGTCGAAGCCATTCCAGCCCCGAAATGGCGGCTGCGGCGGGCCTTCGAGGACGCGCATTTCTCCAGCGNNTTCAGGCCTCGCCCACAAGGCCACAAAGCTGAAAGGCAAGATGCGCCTCTTGGCAGGTCGGTTGAAAATTTCCCAATCGCGCAATTCACCACGACCCCCGAGCGAGACCGTACCGGTTCCAATTCCTCCCAAAGGGAACGCTACTTCTCCATACGCTCCCTCGGCAAAGGTTAGCCCGGGAGTGTGTTCACCCTGTAATGCCTGTCGCGAATAGGGAATGGTCGAACCGGCAGGAGACTCAAAGCTCTGGGGCCCATTCTCGGCCAAGACCTTTTGGCCGGTCAGCGCCGCAGCTCCCAGGGCCGCAGCCGAGGTCGAAGCCAGAAACTGTCTCCGGTTTACCTTTGCTTTTTCATTCATGACGGAGCCCGATCTTATGAATATGAGGTTTGTTCGCTGGAACGCTGCAGAGCTGAGGAGGCCAGCCTGCAGCTCGATCCACTGGGCGTGTCCCTATTCTGTCTCCGCGCGGAAACGAATCAGGTACATCCCATCGGCGCACGCTATTTTCGCGCATTTTGCGCCAGTTCGGTCGGGTTGCTATGCTTTATTTTTCCCGGCATTCCCGAGACCGCGTCGGACCGCAAAGGACTCGATCTTCACTCCATCCTTCATTCTGAAACGGACCTGTCGACTAGTGAGGTTTGAACAGGAGTGGGGCGAAGTGGCTTATGTTATCGCGCCAGACAAGCCAGGTGTGAAGGCCCGGAGTTTCGACGGCGGTGACCGGCATGTTCTTCGACTTGAGCCAGGCAACGAATCTGCGATTCGGACCCATCAGTCCGTCTTCGGTTCCGCAGGCGATCCAGAGAAGACGAAGGTTGGCCGCCTGGGGGTCGAGTGCGCCTACCTGCCTGTCGAAGTCGAGCTTCTGCACTGCGGAACTGAAGCCGCCGACCCAAGCGAATCGGTCGGTGTGAGCGAGGCCGATGGTGAGGCTTTCAAGTCCGCCCATCGAAAGCCCGGCGATGGCGTGATCCTCGCGACTCCTCGAGACGTTGTAAGCGGATTCCACCTGGGGGATCACTTCGGTGAGCAAGGCGCGGGTGGCGAGACTGGCGTTATGGTCGATGCTGGCTGGTTCGCTCCACACATCTGTGGTGCTATGGATGAAGGCCATATCGCCGTAGGCGAGTGGCATGACGACAATCATGGGCTTGATCTTGCCCTCGGCGAGAAGGTTGTCGAAGATTGCGTCCACCCGCCCATTGTGAAGCCAGCCCAAGGCGGAGTCGGTCCATCCGTGGAGAAGATAGAGGACCGGGTAGAGTTCTCTCGATTTCGGATCGTAGCCGGGCGGCGTATAGACGTAGTAGTCGCTCTGGTCATTGGGGAGGCCGAGGACCGTGGCCGTGGTGTAGCTATGGTGGTGGATAGTGCCATGAGGGACCCTGGTTTGTTCCCACAGCTCGGGGGTTGCGCCGGAGACGGTAATCATGCTGGCAGGATTGATGAGGCTGTTCGAGATGCGGGGATTGGACGGGTCGAGGCGTGGCAGGCCATCGACTTCAAAGTGATAACGATAGATCTCGGGTGCGAGCGGACCCGCGGTGACCGTCCATATGCCGGCGTCATTCTTCGTCATCGGCGTCGGCTTCGCAGTACCTTCAAGATAGAACAGGACCGTCGTGGCGGCGACGTCCCTATAAAGAAAGGTGACGGTGCGATCTGCGTGGACCTCGGTGGATGGGAAGTGCGGCAGAATCTGAGCGCCCGTGTAGGCCGAGCCAACGGTCATGAGGAAAGCCAAGGTTGCGCCGGTTTTGCGCGCCTGGATACCTAGCAAGGTCAGAACTCTCCCGTGCCAGTGTAACCGAGAAGATGCACGTGCTGCTTCTCGCGATCGGGAGTTCGTTTTCAACTCACGGCATCGAGCATGTTCTGTGATTCGATCTCGGCCGCATCGAGTTCGATGTTGAATTCCGGCCCGGGGGGAAGAGAGAGATGCGCCTTGACCGGAACCGGCGGCCGCTTTTCGAACTTGACCGCGCCCCTGCCCTCCTTAGATTTCCAGCTCGATGGGAAATCGATCGCAGCGCTCCAGATCGGCCTTGAATCACGAGCCTTCTGTCCATCGTCCAGAATGATACCCGTTGTCCGCGAAGTGGCGACGACCAGCGCGATGACAAGAGAAGGGAATCGTTCGGTCCCGCGCAACGCCCTGTCATTTCGGAGTGGATCCGATCACCTGGCGGTTATGGTCTCGCCTTCGGGTCTTGACTACCGTCGGTTTGGAGCGAACAACACAAGCCGTACCTTCCAGGTTGTCGA
>PKYX01000299.1 GCA_003132825.1 Acidobacteriaceae bacterium | reverse complement strand
CGAAAGTCGGCGCCGTCGCGGGCAACGCCAAAGTCGGCAACCGAGTCAATCTGTGGACTCGCTGGCAGGCGCTCGAATACATCACCAGCCAGAATTTCGAACGTCGCGCCCTCAACACCCTGGGCGCGGTGAGCGTGGTTCCGGGGGCGCTCGGCGCTTGGCGGACTGCGGCCGTGCTCGAAGCCGGCGGCTACCACACCGATACCGTGGCCGAGGATGCCGACCTTACCATGGCACTGTTGCGCCGCGGATATCGCGTCGAGTACGAAGACCTCGCCCTCGCCTACACCGAAGCTCCGGTCAACGCCAGCGGCCTTATGCGGCAGCGTTTTCGTTGGTCTTTCGGCATTCTGCAGTCGGTCTGGAAACATCGCGCCGTGTTTGCCCGCAAGGGCGTTCTGGGCTGGGTCGCGCTGCCGAACATCGTCATTTTCCAAATCATCCTGCCCCTGGTTTCGCCCTTGATTGATCTCATGTTCGCGGTGGGAGTGATCTGGTACTTCGTGCAAAAGTACTTTCATCCAGAGTCCACCGATCCGGCCAGCATCTTGCGCCTGGTGGTATTCTTCGCGGCGTTCCTGGTCATCGACTTCATTACCTCCGCCATCGCTTTCATGCTGGAGCGTCGCCAGCCCGAGGCCCACGAAGATGCCTGGCTGCTCAGCCAGGTCTGGCTGCAGCGTTTCGCNNGTGAGCTACCGGCCTTCCGAGGACCATGACTCGGTGAATGTCCTGTAATTCGCGGTCCGCCGGCCGCAGGGCGCGGCTCGATTCCTGATCATCCCTC
This sequence comes from Acidobacteriaceae bacterium, assembly GCA_003132825.1. Lineage (GTDB taxonomy): Bacteria > Acidobacteriota > Terriglobia > Terriglobales > Acidobacteriaceae > PALSA-270. Next base: position 7,298 of record PKYX01000299.1, on the reverse strand, counting down.
AGAACCCGGTGTCGTATAAAATCGTGCGGCTATGAAAACCCGGACACGGGTTGGGATCGTGATCGTTTCGGCCCTGGCTTTCGCCGGGGGCCGAGAGCAGCAGTTCGGATCGCTTGGCGACTTCAAACTGGAAAGCGGCGAGCTCATCCGCGACTGCCACATCGGCTACCGCACCTCTGGCCAGATCAACTCCGAGAAATCGAATATCGTGATCGTTCCTGCCTGGGCCACGGGCACCACGGCACAGAGGGCAGGCCAGCTCGGCCCCGGCAAACTGGTGGACACAACGAAGTACTACGCCATAGCCCTCGACGCGCTGGGTAATGGAGTTTCTTCCTCACCCTCGAATAGCTCTCTCCAGCCGCACATGAAGTTTCCTGAATTCACCATTCGAGACATGGTCAACAGCCAATATCAGTTGCTGACCGAGGTGCTGCACATCCGCCACGTCAAGGCGGTCATCGGCAGGTCTATGGGAGGCATGTAGACCTTTCAGTGGTTGGTGGCTTACCCGTTGGCTAACAACTGCGGCCACCACGCTGCGGAGTGCGACGGCGCGAAGGTGAATGCGACGGTGGCCGCTTTCCTCGATCAATAGATGGCGATCCGTAGGCGGTCTGCAGCGAGCCCGAGGAACGGCACAAGCCGCGGCGAGCCCGGACTCGCGGTGCTAAAATCATCTAGGCCGGATCCGTTCGGAATCGCAGCCGCAGCCGTTGAGGTGCACCATGGCGACCTTGGAAGTGCCCACCCGTCCCGCCACTCCGTTCCATGCAGGGCCGTTCGTCAACGAACCGCCGACCGACTTCAGGCGGGAGGAAACCGTTCGCAAGATGCGCGCCGCGATCGAAAGAGTTCGCGGCGAACTCGGTGCCGAACACGAGCTGATCATCGGCGGCAAGCGGATACGAACCGAGGACAAGATCAAATCCATCAACCCAGCCCTCCCCTCGCAGGTTGTCGGAGTGCATCAGAAGGCCGGCATGGAGCATGTGGAGCCAGCCCTGCAAGCTGCGCTCGAGGCTTTTGCATCCTGGAGCCGCACTCCGGTGGAAGAGCGCGCCGGCTTGTTGTTCCGTGTAGCCGACCTGCTGCGGGAGCGCAAGTTCGAATTCTGCGCGTGGTTGACTTTCGAAGTCAGTAAGAACTGGGCCGAGGCCGACGCCGATATCGCTGAAACCATCGACTTCTGCGAGTTTTATGCGCGGGAGGCTCTGCGCCTCGCCCGGGCGACTCCCCCGGTGCAATTGGCTGGCGAGCGCGATTCTCTTTTCTACATTCCCCTGGGCGCGGGTGCAGTGATTCCGCCCTGGAATTTTCCGTGCGCCATCATGGCCGGCATGACCGTGGCCTCGATTGTCTGCGGCAACACCGTCGTCCTGAAGCCGTCGAGTGACTCGCCGACGATCGCTCGAAGATTTGTCGAGTTGCTCGAAGAAGCCGGCATTCCGGAAGGCGTGGTCAATTTTTGTCCGGGCTCAGGTACAACCTTCGGCAATGCCCTGGTGGCGCATCCGAAGACCCGCTTCATCGCCTTTACCGGCTCCCGCGAGGTGGGTCTCGAGATCCACAAGCGCGCTGCCGAACAAGCCGTCGGCCAGATTTGGATCAAGCGCACCATCCTCGAGATGGGGGGCAAGGATGCCATCATCGTGGATGCCGACGCCGACATCGACTCCGCCGTGGAAGGCGTGGCGGCCTCCGCTTTCGGCTTTCAGGGGCAGAAGTGCTCGGCCTGCTCGCGCGCGATCGTGGATGAACGCATCTACGAGATATTCCTTGAGCAGCTCAAAGCGCGGGTTGAGACCCTCACCGTCGGTAATCCTGAGGAAAACACGAACTTGGGCGCGGTGATCAACCAGGGTTCGATGAAGTCGATCCTCGACTACATCGAATTCGGCAAACGAGACGGGCGGCTNNGAGCAGGAGGAAATTTTCGGGCCGGTGCTGGCCGTGATCAAGTCCCAGAGCTACGACCACGCTCTGGCGATTGCGAACGATACCGATTTCGGACTCACCGGCGCCGTCTACACGACTTCGCGGGATAGGATCGACCGTGCCATCCGCGACTTTCATGTCGGCAACCTGTACATCAACCGCAAATGTACTGGCGCCATGGTCGGGGCGCATCCCTTCGGCGGATTCAACATGTCGGGCACCGACTCCAAAGCCGGTGGCCCCGATTACTTGTATCTCCTCACTCAGGCCAAGTCGGTCGCTGAACGACGCACGTAGTGCTGCTGCGCATGTTCCAGCGGAACCGGCAGCGGGAGCGAGGTTGGTTGGCCTCACCCCCACTGCCGCAGCTAGGTTCACGCTCAGTGATGTGAAGCTGCGACCACGACCGGTTGGGAGGGTTGCATCGACATCCCCGTAGTGGGCGCCTCCGCAACTTTGGGAATACGGTACTCGAGAACCACTTCCATTTCGCCGATAGCGAGAGAGCTGACGAACATTTCGCCGCCCTCGCGCGTCAACGTCAGCACTGGCTCCCCGGAGTCTTTGGCTTTCGAGATGGACTGTGCCTGAAACATGCCTGCGCACTTGCCATCGATAGCCCGCACCGCGACCATCGGGAAGGACCCGACGGACTCAACCGTGAAGGAATATTCCCCGGCTGGCAAGACCGTCAGGCCCCAGTGGGCCTCGGTTGGCAATTTGAATCGGCCTTGCAGCAAGGATCCTGCCGCTGCGTGAGAAGCGGAAAGGGCTAGAGCCACAGCCATCAGCACTGCGGCCCGCAGCCAAGCGAAGTTACGAATCATCTTCATATGGAATCTCCTGATTCTGGATGGAGCGACACTCCGGCGTACACCGGCGCATACCGGTTCAGTCGCTGGGTTATTAGGGGTGACTACGAGGTCAGAAAATGAACAACGTCACCACAAAGGAGAGCGTTGCACTAAGAAGTTCGTTCACTCATCGCAACAAAGCTAATGAGCCAAATTCACTTTGCCAGAGCCACTCGGGGATGTCCAATCCAAAGAATTTATGGCCGCCATGCGAATATCCGGTTAGGTAGAAGCGCGGAGAAGCCGCGCGGGGCGGCCTCCCAACGCGGCAAGAGTTGCGGCAGAAATGGAACCGGAAAAGACCATTCCTGCCGCCATTTCCACGGCTCAAGCGGTCTTGGACTTCCACAGTCCGAGGGCTGCGCCCGTGGGATCAACAATGATGCTCAGCCAACCTGCGCCCATGACTTCGGTCACGTCCTTGAGGACCACAGCCCCTAAGGACTTGGCTTTCTTGGTTGCGGCCTCGATGTCGTCCACTTCCACATATGCAAGCCATGCCGAAGGTGCACCGGGTACGGGGTGCTTCATCATCCCTCCGCCCGTGCCCTTCCCGGGTTTGATTAAGGTGTAGTCCATGCCCGGCATGGGGACGTCTTCGAGAGTCCAATCGAACAGCTTTCCATAAAACGTCTTGGCCTTGTTAAGGTCGGTGGTGTTGAGCTCTACGTGAACAAACGGATTTGCCATCACTTCCTCCTTGGCGATCGGTCATTTGCGAGGGTTGCGTCTTGAAGCCGAAAAGACTGGCGGCCTCAGGTAAAAAGCTTGGCAAGCTGGTCCAGGCAACCGGTCCAACCGTGGCTGTGCTTCTCCCGTTCCTCGAGATTGGGGAAACGCTCATGCATCAGCACGATTTCTGTCGATCCTCCCAGATCGTGGAACTCGACCGTGACCAGCGTCTCGCTGGCCCCGGTCTCCTGTTCCCAGACCCAGGTGAATACGAGCTTCTCCGGAGGCCGTATTTCGCGATAGCTGCCGCCCACCCGGTGAACATTTCCATTTGCATGGTGCATTTCCACTTGATATTTGCCGCCAACGCGGAGCTCAAGCACCGGGACTTCCACCCTGTAGTCCGGCGCAGGGAAAAACCATTGGCGCAGCCCCTCGGCCTCGGTCCAAGCTCGAAAGACTCGTTCGCGGGAGGCTTCGAACCTGCGTTTTACTTGGAGCGTGGTTTGGGATCGGGATTCTGCTGCTGCCATTCTGCGGCCTCCACTTTTTTCTGCTGCCTGAGATACCGATCGAGTGCCTCGAATTGATTCTCCCAGAACGAGCGGTATTGCGAGAGCCAGTCGGAGGCTTGCTGCAAGGGCTGGACGGCCAGGCGGCAGTGGCGAACGCGCCCGATCTTCTGTTGCGAGACCAGCCCGGCCTTCTCGAGCACGCGCAGGTGCTTCATGACTGCCGGAAGTGACATGCGGTAGGGCTGCGCCAATTGGGTCACCGACGCCTGGCCGCCGGAAAGAGTGGCCAGAATCGCTCGTCGGGTGGGATCGGCGAGCGCTGAAAAGGTTCGATCGAGCTTCGCATTATACTTAACCACACGGTTAAGTATAGAACGGAATATGGATCACCGCAAGGCTGCCTCATGCCCCGGCTTCGAGGCCATGCGGCAACCGCCAAAAAATAAGAAAGCCGCCTCCAGCGGGCGGCTCTTCTATTCTCCGGAAATCTCCAGCTTTCCTCTACCCCGCAGCTCCCGCTCCCGGCCCTGCCATCGGAACCACTCCCGCTGCGGTCGCCGCGGCAGCTTCGTTCAGAATGCGATGATGGATGGTGAAAAGCGCCAACTCCAGCCGGTCCGAGACGCCAATCTTGTCGTAGACGTTGCGCAGATAATTCTTAATCACCTGCTCGGTCGTCCCCAGCTGCGAAGCGATTTCTTTATTCTTATATCCCTGCACAATCAGGGCCACGATGCGAAGTTCCTTGGCCGTCAGGCGGTCGCGGACCCGCAGACCGACCATGTCGTTTTCGGTGAGTTCGCTGGGCACGGCGATGTCCTGCACCCAGTTTTCTCCCCGTGCCACTTTGCGCACGCAATCCACCAGCGCGGCGCTGGTCACATTGCGATAGACCACGCCGTGCGCTCCCGCCCCCATATAGCGCTGCGCGCTCTCGCCCGTGTCGGCCAGCACCACGAGCCGCGTCTTATTGCGGAGAGTCGACTGCAGCACGGCATTGAAATCACTGTGGAAGCCTCCGGCCACAATCAGCACGGCGGCGCGAAACTTATCCAGAGCCATGAACATCTGCTCCGGCGTTTGTGCTTGCGCCACAATGCGCATCTCGTCCTCAACTGCCAGCACTTTGGCAATTCCCGCGCGGAAGATAGCCTGATTATCGGCCAGAATTAATTTGAGCATCGTTTTCAGTCCCTCGAGTCTACGAGTGGCGAACGAAATCATAGGAGTCAATCACGCAGGCCACACCGCGCGACTCCGCTGAGCTAGCGCCGGCGGGCTCATCGGTGCGCACCACCCGCCCGCGGCATTGCACTGTTACGCTTTCTTTGGCCCCAGTCACTTCCGGAGGCAGAGTGATCTCGAACTCTACGTTCGATCCCACCTCAAGCGAGCCGTCGGCCCGGATGTAAACTCCGGCGGCGCTCAGGTCGCCGGTCACGCCGACGAGTTCTCCAGCTTCTTCTGCTTTATGAATCTTAATCGGAAGTTCCACGGGGAACCGTCTCCCCGTCCGTTGTTCGGACACAAGGCCTCCTGACTCCTGGCCATTCTTGCGTGCAAAAGCCAGTTCCATGCGGCAATCCCCCCATGGAGTTCTTGCAATCTGCTTAGCGCCGGTTATACCACGGATGCTACCCCCCGCAAAAGCCGGGTGACTCCTAAGTTACGGGTAGGAGGTAGTTTCTCCCGGTTCTCGAGCGCGCCCGGAGGTTAGCCGGAAATGCCCGACTGCGACGGATCGTGGCAGGGAACCGCCGTGGTTCGGGGGCCCGTAGTCCGGTTCCGGTGTTCCAAGTGCACTTCTTCTGCCAAAATAGGAGAGTCGGGCATCCAAAGCGTAGCTCTTAATACGTCTATCTCGCGACAAGGACCGGTTGCTTATGGCACTTGCAGCTTTTTCTGGAATCCGTGTTCCGGTGCTCGTTCTGTGTCTTTGCTTGCCCCTGCGGGCGCAGAAGGCGCCTCTCAATCCGGCCGCGCAAGACCCAAAGTCGCCGGCGCCACAAGCCGCCCCGGGCACGAGCCCCGAGCCTTCTTCTGAGCCTGTGCCCATCCTCCGCCAGCTGAATTTCGCGCTCGAAGGGCTGGTCGCCAAGGTTTCCCCCGCCGTCGTGCAGATCGTAGTCTCGGGCTATGGTCCGGCGAACGATGACAGCCACGCAGAAACCGCGCTGATCGTCCGCCAGCATGCTCTCGGCTCGGGCATCATCGTCGATCCGGACGGCTACATCATGACCAATGCCCATGTCGTCGAGGGGGCTCAACGCATCCGAGTCGCTTTGCCATTGCCGAGCGACTCCTCCGAGGTTGCACCGATTGGCAAACGGCGAATTTTGGATGCCCGCTTGTTGGGCATCCACAAGGATACCGATCTCGCGCTGCTCAAAATCGACCAGACGAATCTGCCGATCGCCCCTTTGGCGACGCGAGGGCCGCAGGAGGGCGAACTCGTGGTTGCCATCGGCAGTCCGGAAGGTTTGCAGAATTCCGTCACNNATCAATCCCGGCAACAGCGGCGGCCCCCTGGTTGACACCCAGGGCTACGTCATCGGCTTGAACACTTTTATTCTTAGCCAGAGTGGCGGCAGCGAAGGTTTGGGTTTTGCGATCCCTGCCCGCATTGTGAACTTCGTTTATCGCAGCTTGCGCAAGTACGGCCACGTGCACCGAATCGAGATCGGCGCTGTCGCCCAGACCATTGGCCCAGACTTGGCGGAGGGCCTCGACCTGCCGCAGTCTTGGGGCGTGATCATCTCAGACGTGGTCCCGGGCGGCCCCGCCGAGGCCGCGGGTCTGAAAATACAGGACATCGTGCTGGCGGCGGATGGCAGGCGGGTCGCAACTTTGTCAGCATTCAGCGCAGCGCTCTATCTGCATCCTCTCGATCAGCTTCTCAAGCTCGAAGTCTTGCGGGGCAAGGAGAAAAAATTGCTTTATATTCCGGCCATCGAGCACCGAGATCGCATGGACCAGCTCATGGATGCAGTCGATCCCGAGAAGAGTCTGATCCCGCGTCTGGGCATTCTGGCCATTGACTTGACCGATCCGTTGCGGGCCATGGTCCCCGACCTCCGCGTCTCCTCGGGCGTCGTCGTAGTCGGGCGTGCCGCCGATCTCATTGTGCCGGAGACGGGTCTTAGCACGGGCGACGTGATCCATAGTCTGAATAACACGCCGATTGATTCGGCGGAACAACTCCGGGGCCTGGTTCGCCAGCTCAAGAGCAGCGAGCCGGTTGTGCTGCAAGTCGAGCGTGCCGGCCAGTTGCAGTATCTGGCCTTTGAGATGGATTGAGCCGGTCTCGGCCGGGGCTCAT
>PKYX01000003.1 GCA_003132825.1 Acidobacteriaceae bacterium | reverse complement strand
CGCGCATATTTCGCAACATTATCAGCAAATTCCAAGCCCGGTTCCTGATAATCAATGCCGAGCCCACCGCCGGTGTCAACGTAGTCGATCTTATGTCCATCGTGGCGCAGGTCGCGAACCAGGTCGGCCACTCGAACCATGGCCTCTCCGAAGNNCAATATGAACGCTGACTCCCGCAACTCTCAGGTGTCGAGCTCCACTGGCCTTGGCGTAGAGTTCGCGCGCACTGCTGATCGGCACTCCAAATTTATGTTTGCGCAAACCAGTAGAGATGTAAGAATGCGTATCGGCCGCCACGTCAGGATTCACTCGAAGAGCCACGCGCGCGACCGTGCGCAACCTTGTTGCACACTCTGCCAGAACCCACAGTTCCGATTCACTTTCCACATTGAATAACAGAATCCCGGCTTTCAGGGCCGTGACCATCTCATCGCGAGACTTTCCCACACCGGAAAACACGACTCTTTTAGCTGCGCGGCGATCGGCGACCAGCACCCGCTCCAGTTCTCCACCGGAAACCACGTCGAACCCGCATTCCTGCCGAGCCAGCAGACGCAGAATGTTCACGTTTGAATTTGCTTTTNNATAGCAGATCGTATGGGGGATATCCTGAAATGCGCTAACGAAGCCCGCCAGCCGCTCGCGGATCGCTGTTGCCGAATAAACGTAAAGAGGCGTTCCATAGCGCTCAACCAGCTTGGGTAGCGGAACGTCGTCGCAATGCAAGACGAAGTCCGCACCACCGCGCAAAATTCCCTTGCGGCGCTCGCGGAAAACGAATCCCGGAGGACGCTCGGAATCAAGGTGAAAACGTCCCGCAAATTCGCTGCGCCGCTTCATTTCCGTTTGGAAGACGCAGGAGCGCCATCCTTGACCTTAATCGCCACTACCGTTTGATCGTCGAAGGTCTCGACCCCGGCGGAATGCTCGGCTGCGGCTTTGAACAGCGAGTCCACGATGCAGTCCGCTGTTCCGCCCTTACAGTCCGCCACGATCTGCTCCACCCGCCCCCGGCCAAACATTTCTCCCTTGTGGTTACGCGCGTCCAGAATGCCGTCGCTGAAGAATACAAAGAGGTCTCCAGGCTTCATCTTGAAGCGAAACTCGTCGTAGTCTGCGTCGTCGAAAAGCCCCAGCGGCAAGCCCGTTGCCTCGATGACATGGTTCTTCCCATCGTGTACGTGAATGGGCCGCGGTAATCCTGAGTTGGCCACGGTCAGAATTCGATGCTGATCGTCCCAGACCGCATAGATGAGTGAGACGAATTGGGCTTCGATGCGCCGTTCCGCCAGGGACAGGTTCACCGCCTTGAGCATCTCGGCGGGACCGGGTTCAATAGGGGCATGCGAGCGCAGGATTCCGCTGACCAGAGCGGCGTAAATGGCGGCAGGTGCGCCCTTTCCGCTGACGTCGCCGATCACAATTCCCAGCCGCGAAAGCGAGTAGGGAATGAAGTCGTACAAATCTCCACCGATGGCTCGCGCGGGCATGAACTTCGCCGCCAACTCCAGGTGCGCCTGCTTGGGCAACGTTTGTGGAAGCAACCGCATTTGCAATTCCCGGGCCAGCGCCAAATCCCGCTCCAGCCGGCGTTCCTGCCGCGCAATTTCCTCATACAGGCGCGCGTTTTCGAGGGCAATCGCTACCTGCGCGGCCAGGGTCATCATGGTGCGCCGGTGGTCGTCGGTAAAAAATCCGCGCCGCGTGTGCTCCAGATCGAGGACTCCGATTACCTTATCTTTATAGATGAGCGGCACGGCCAGTTCCGATCGCGTTTCCGGATTACCCTCGATGTAGCGAGGGTCTTTGCTCACGTCGGGCACCAGCACTGCCTGTTTGGTCTCCGCTGCGTGACCCACCAACCCGCGCCCGAGCGGAATATCGTTCTTCAGGTGAACATTCTCGTTGAAGCGCAATGAGAAACGGTGCTGCAGCTTCTCCCCGGAGGAATCCAGGAGCAGGATGCTGAACATCTGAAAATCAATCAACCTCTGCAGAAGCTCCGCGATCCGGCCCAACAGTTCGTCCAGGTTCAAGATGGAGGTCAACTCGCGCGCGATCTCGTTCAGCAGCAGCAGAATTCGTGCCTGCTTGGTTGTGCGCGTGTAGAGTTGCGCGTTCTCGATGCCAACCGCCATGCGCGACGCGATCAGGCTCAACAGGCGGCTGTGCTCTTCGTTGAAATAGCCCGGATGCCGCGTTTCCAGGTCGATCACTCCAATCACCCGGTTCTTGTAGATGAGGGGCACAGCCAATTCCGAGCGCACGTTGGGCACAGCAGCGATGTAGCGGGGATCCTCGGTCACGTCATCGATCAGAATGGTCTGCCGCAATTGGGCGGCCCGTCCGGTCACTCCTACGCCCAGCTTGACCCGCGCCCGCTCGGCAAACTCCGGGGGATATCCCACCTGGAATCGAAAGCGCAGCTCCTGGGTTTTCTCGTGCAGTAGCAGAATCGCGAAGATCTCGTAGTCAATGACTTTACGCACCACTTCGGCCACCC
>PKYX01000409.1 GCA_003132825.1 Acidobacteriaceae bacterium | reverse complement strand
GGGTCCTGCGGTACTCATGCAATGCTTCGGCGAGCGAAGCAAACTGTCCGGTCGGCTGCACGTGGGGCGGCGCCTGCCGCCGAATACTCAAGTCCCGGCCCATCGTCTCAATGAACCGCTCAGCATCCAGATTGAGGGGATGAGTGTTTTCACCCGCATCTCGATAACGCTTCAGCATTCCGCGATCCGAGAGGACGATGTGCTCCGCCACTTCGAGTACGGACCAAGATCCCTCGGTCGGACGGACCCTGGCGCACTCTTCGGGAACCGCCGCCGCCGCGGTAAACTTGTGCTCAGTTTCGAGCAACCGGCTGAGAAGGGTCTGCTTGTTGGCCGCGATGTAGGCAGTTTCCATGCTTATGCCAGGACCGGCGCGGTGGCTCCCGCTTTTTCAAACGGACAGGGCCGGCCCTCCAGATGATCTTCGAATTCCTTGCGAAACTTCTTGACGATCGAGATCGTGGGCATGGCGGCGGCGTCACCCAGCGGGCAGAATGTGCGGCCCAGCANNCTTCGCGGCAGGGAATGCACCATCCGCAGCTTTCATGCTGGTAGAACTTCATGATGCGTAGGGCGAACTTCACCATGCACGTCGTGTCATCCACCACCACCACACCGCCAGAACCCAGCATGGATCCGGCTTTTGCCAGCGAATCGAAATCCATGGGAATGTCGATTTCCGCCGGAGCCAGTACCGGCGTGCTCGACCCGCCGGGCACGACCGCTTTCAAACTGCGGCCGTTCGGGATCCCACCGCCGATGTCGTAGATCATTCTCTTGAGGTTATACCCCATGGGCAACTCGTAGACCCCCGGGCGATTCAAATGCCCGCCCAAGCAGAACAACCGCGTGCCACCGTTTTTCGGGGTGCCCAGCTTGGCGTACCAGTCCGCGCCGCCCAGGATGATGGGGGGCACGCTGGCCAGGGTTTCGGCATTGTTGATCACCGTCGGGCCGCCCCACAGTCCGACCACGGCGGGGAAAGGAGGCCGGATGCGCGGAATCCCCCGCTTGCCTTCGAGCGATTCCATGAGCGCCGATTCTTCGCCGACTTCATAAGCTCCCGCTCCACCGTGCCAATAAATGTCAAAGTCGTATCCGCTGCCGAAAATGTTCTTGCCCAGAAAGCCTCGGGCGTAGGCATCGGCAATCGCCTTCTGCGTGATCTCAAGCAGATAGCGATATTCGCCGCGGATGTAGATGTATCCCGTATGCGAGCCCACCGCGATCCCGGCAATCATGACGCCTTCAATCACCGCGTGGGGGTCCTGCTCGAAAATCAGGCGATCTTTGCAGGTCCCGGGTTCGCTCTCGTCTCCGTTGCACAGAATATATTTCGGCTTCGCCGACTGTTTTGGCACAAACGACCACTTCAGGCCGGTGTTGAATCCGGCGCCGCCGCGCCCGCGCAAGCCGGAGTTCTTCACTTCATTGATGATGGCCTCCGCGCCCATGCCCAGGGCCTTTTGCACGGCTTTGTAGCCGTCGAGCTCGAGATAACGGTCGAGGCTCGTAGCGCCCTTTCCAAAGCGCTTGGAAACGATCTTCACTTCGTCGGGATGGGAGACCAATTCAGCCATGATCAGTTTGGATATCGGGTGGTTTCGTCATTGAGCGCTGCAACGGCCGGGCCCGACTCGGTGGTCACTGCGTTCCTTTCCTCTTGTACTCCTCGAGTAGCTGGTCCATCTGCCCCAGGGTCAGGTTCTCGTGGAAGTTGTAGTTGACCTGCGCCGCCGGTGCCCAACTGCAGGCGCCGATACACTCCACTTCCTCGAGAGAGAATAGCCCGTCCGGGGTGGTTCCTTTGTGCCCGATGCCAAGCTTCTTCTTGCAGTGGGCGAGCAATTCCTCACCGCCGCGCAGCATGCAGGCAATGTTGGTACAGATCTGCACGTTATATTTGCCGCGCGGCTTGGTGGTCAGCATGGAGTAGTAGCTGATCACGTTGTTCACTTCGAGCGCGGTCAACTCGAGTCGCTGGGCGATTTCCGCAATGGCTTCCGGGCTCAGAAAACCTACTTCATCCTGCGCGTAAAGCAGCGTTGGGACTAGCACAGACCGCCGCGTCGGATAGTGCGTCAGCATCTCCGCGAAACGCTGCTCGAATTGCTCGGAAAACTTCATGCTCGGTTTTCGGCTCTCCATGCCCGCCGTGTCCTCCGCGGTCGAAAGAAAACCTTTGGAGCGGAGAGCACTCAACGAATTCCAGAGGTACTACCTGTCGATTTCTCCCAGCACAATGTCGATCGAACCGATCGCTGCCACGACGTCCGCCAGCAACTTCCCTTCACACATTTTGGGCAAGGTCTGCATGTTGGCCAGGCACGCCGCGCGCATGTGCACCCGATAGGGCTTGGCGGTACCGTCGCTGACCACGTAGTAGCCCATCTCGCCGCGCGGCGACTCCACCGCCTGATAGACCTCGCCCTCGGGCACGGCAAAGCCCTCGGTGATGATCTTAAAGTGGTAAATGAGAGCTTCCATTTGCGTTTTCATCTTCTCGCGGTCAGGAAGCACAACCTTGGGAGCGTCCGCCTTGATCGGTCCTTCCGGCATTCCATCGAGGGCTTGCTGCACAATCTTGTTGGACTCGCGCAGTTCCTGCACCCGGCACATGTAGCGGGCAAATACGTCGCCGTCCTGGCTCACCGGAACGTTGAAGCGGAAGTTTTCGTAGCCCGAGTAGGGCATGTCGCGGCGTAAATCGAAATCCACGCCGCTGCCGCGCAGCGTCGGGCCGCTGGCCCCGAGCGCGATGGCATCTTCGGCGGTGATCTTGGCCACGCCTTTGGTACGCATCACCCAGATGGGATTTCCGGTGAGTAGATTCTCGTACTCATCCACGCAGGCCGGAAAGCGTTTGGCGAAGTCCCGCACGCGGCCGAAGAAGTCGAGCGGAGGCGCGAGCGCCAGTCCTCCGATTCGGAAGTAAGAGGTCATCATGCGCTGACCGCTGACCGCCTCGAAGAGCCGGAGAATGTCCTCGCGCTCACGGAAGCAGTACAGGAACACCGTCATGGCGCCGATGTCCATGGCGTGGGTTCCCAGCCAGACCAAGTGCGAGTTGATACGGGTCAGCTCGTTTAGCAGAACTCGCATCCACTGGGCGCGCGGCGGAATTTCCAGCCCCAGGAGCTTTTCGACCGCCAGCACGTAGCAAAGATTATTGGTCAGGGGGCAAAGGTAGTCGATGCGGTCGGTCAACGGGACGACCTGCTGGTAAAACTTGGCTTCGCAAGTCTTCTCGATTCCGGTGTGTAGATACCCGATGTCGGGCATCATCCGCACAATTCTCTCGCCGTCGATTTCAAGGATCAGCCGCAACACGCCGTGGGTGGAAGGATGCTGCGGCCCCATGTTCAGGATCATGGTGCGATCCTGACCGGGCTCGAGCACGGGAGTGGGTGTGAGGTGAGCCATAACCAAGTCTAGCGATAGCCCTCCACGGGATAATCTTTCCGCAGGGGATGGCCTTCCCAGTCTTCCGGCATCAGGAGGCGGCGGAGATAAGGATGCCCGGCAAAGCGCACGCCGAACAGGTCGAAGACCTCGCGCTCGAAGTAATTGGCCGCCGGCCAGACCGAGGTCACCGATTCGACGACGGGGCTGCTGCCCTCCAGCCGGACCTTCAGTCGCACGCGTTCCTTCTTGGGGATCGACAACAGCTGGTAGATCACAGTAAAGCGGGGCTCCGAGGGATACCAGTCCACGCAGGTGACATCGGAAAGGAAGTTGAAAGCGCATCTCGGATCATCGCGCAGGAGCACGCAAGCTTCCCGCAACGCCGATCGCTCGAGGGTGATGCTGATCTCGCCGCGGTCGAATTTTGATCCCTCGACGGAACCGGCGTTCCAGGCCAATAACCGGGCAATCGCGGGATGCTCCTTTAATTGTTCGAGGTCAGTGATGGCGGGAGTCAGAGCCATTACACTTCACCCCGGCGAACTTCACCCGGCGGCAGCGAGGTTTCGCCCCAGTCCAAAACTCCCTTTTTCCATATGTAGAAGAAGCCGACCAGAACAATGGCGATATATACCAGCATCTCGCAAAAACCGAACAGCTTGAGTTGCCGCAGAATGACCGCCCAAGGATAGAGGAAGACCGCTTCTACGTCGAAGAGAATAAAGAGCATCGCCACCAGATAGAATTTCACCGAGAACCGTCCCCGGGCGTCACCGACCGGGGCCACGCCGCATTCATAGGGCGAAAGCTTGGCCCGCGTGGGCCGACGGTAACCGATGACCCGGGACAGCAGGACCAGTGCCCCCGCCAGTGCGCTGGCCAGCACAAAGTGAATCAGCAGAGGCAAGTAGCGGGCAAAATAATCGTCGGGCATAGGAGGGCTATATAATAAATCGGGCCCAGCACTGCTTAAACATTCTAGATTAGAATTCGCAAGTTGATAGTGTCAAGCGGCGCCTCCGGCTTTTGTTCAGGGATGATGAACTTGCCAGGGACGTTTCGCTCGATTGGGGCAGAGTCGCATGATTTTCGGTTTTAACACGGATGTGAAACACGGCGATACCGTCTACCACGTGCAGAGCGAGGCTCGCGAGAGCGAACGCCTGCTGCAGACGCAGGTCTTTGTTCGCGGACGCTGCGTGGGCAAGCGCGCGACCCCCTACGCAGATCCGTCCGTCGACGGTGGGTTCAGCGATCCACAAAAGGAACAGGTCCTGCGCGAGCAGCATCGTCTGGTGCTCAATGCGATCCGCGATGGCCTTCTCGAAACCGTTCTGGATCGGCAGGATTCCCGCGAAGCCCTGGCCGCGATTCGACAGCTGGACGTGCATTGGCTCAATGCAGGTTCGGCTCATGCCGAGCACATTCTGTTCCTCCGAATGCGTGTAACCGATGATGGCGTTGGAGTCGAAGGAGCACGCCTCACCGTCCGCTTCGCCCGTCCCGACGCCGCGCCCTTCTACACCCAGGTTCTCACCGATGCTGTCGGCGACGCGGAAATGAAGATTGACGTGCATGAATCCCTGCTGCCGGATTCTTCCGTCCTGGTGCAAGCCAGCTACTCCGGCCGCACCGCGACCCGCAAGTTCCAGCTGCGGAAAGTGGAACTCAAGTAGCGCTGGCACCCCGCCGCTGACTGCTGCCTGGCAAGCCGGCTGCGCCGCCTGTGACAATGGTTGCCATGAAACTGCAAATCAACGGCGAGTCCCGCGATTTCAACTCTGCTCTCACCCTGGACTCACTAATCGAACAATTGAGCATGAAGCAGGACCGCGTGGCCGTCGAATTGAACCACGAACTGGTGCCGCGCGGGCAGTGGTCGGTGACCAGTCTTTCTGAGGGTGACCGTCTGGAAATCGTTCATTTTGTTGGCGGCGGCTAATCCGCTTTCCTGCGCTCCCTGGAACTCCTCTGGTTACCCCTCGGTTCGAAATCCGCCGTTGACACCTGCCAACTGACGCCTAGAATGTTTCAAACATTTTGCCATTAGGTTGTTCCAACATTGCTGGCCGGGTATGCAGGATCAATTCACATCTCGTGAGGTTGTGGCGCTCACAGGCATCACCCCGCGCCAACTGCAATGGTGGGACGAGCGAGGCATTCTGGTTCCAGCCCGGCAAGGCCACCGGCGGCTGTATTCTCTCGAGGACCTGACTGAAGTGGCGGTGATCTGCGAGTTGAGAGGCAAGGGTTTCTCTCTGCAGCGGGTGCGCGAAGTCATCCGATTCCTCGAACGCGAACTCGGCAAACGTTTAGCGGAAACTATCCGTGAGACTTCGAGCCACCACCTGCTGACCGACGGCGAGAACCTTTATCTCGAGACCTCGGCCCGCCAGATCGTGGACATTCTGAAAAATTCACGGCAGCCGATCCTGGCCATTTGCCTTAGCGATACCGTGAAGCACGTGCGGGCGGTGATTCGTAGCGGCAAAAAGAGCAGCCAATCGGCAGCGGCTAGACGAAGTTCGCCCAAGCGAAGAAAGAAAGCTTCATAACCAGCGGGTTGGTGTCGCCGGGGAGGAAATATGGTTGGAGAACTCGACATCCTGAGCGAATGGATTCCGGAGCAGATGCAGCCGGGCACGATTTTCGTGCTAGAGAACGCCGGCCATGTCGGCGAGAAGAACGATCCCTATTGGGCGGTTCTTTCCTGTCCCAGCTGCGGCACGTTGGGCCTAATCACGCGCAAACAAATCGCCGGTCTGCTGCCGGTGATCTGCGGCTCCGGGGAGTGTTCGGCTCAGTTCTTTATCAACGACAACGACATTGTGATTCGAAAACCGTCCTGATCCGCTGCGCTGCGAAGCATCTTCAGAACTCATCAGCCCCGGGGTCAAATCACCCACGGTACCTCCACTCATCCCATGAAATCGAGCATGGCTAGGGCCCGCGATCAGCCGTTTAAGGGGGGGAGTGCCAGGGCGGTGTGGAAGAAGTCACCCGGCATTCACGGGATNNGTCGGAGAGAATCTGCGCCCCAATCCCAATTTCGCGCTGCGTCTTGCGTTCATTCTCCGGCAGGGATGGCAAGCGGCGTTCGCGATGAAACGTCAGAGTCGTGCGTGCTCCCAGCGGCTCGACGAAGAATCCCTTCGAGGTCTGGTGCAGATAAATCAGCGCCCCGCGTCCCTCGCGGGCGATGGCTGCGAGCGAACCTTCCAGTGTGTCGTGGCAGTCGCAAGCGACCGAGCCCAGCACATCGCCTAGCCAGCAATGGGAGTGCATCCGCACGAGCACCGGGCCGCCGTCCACCCCAATGTCGCCTCGCACCAGCGCCAGATGAGACTCGCTGCC
>PKYX01000122.1:1127-7448 GCA_003132825.1 Acidobacteriaceae bacterium | reverse complement strand
GCCAAGATCTGCTCGAATGATTCACGATCGAGGCGGAGTCGCTGGTTCATACACCCCTGCTTCCGGAAAACTCTCGAGTCGGGACACGCCCGAAGCCCAGCATATGGAGGGTCGTGGCACCTTGCTATCCGCGGCGAACGATGGTCTGTCGCGTCGGCTCCTAGTCGCAAAGTCCGCGCCAGGCAAGGGTTTTGGGTCATTTTCTTATACCTAATCTCAAATGGTTTTGTCCATAGGGAAAGTTTTCTGGGGCGAAACAGGAAGCAGCTTGCCAGATTGGTGTGAGGCGCACCCGGATCACGAACCGGCGGTGAGCGTTGGCACCAGGGCATATGACGCAGCAGCGCTTGTCGCTTTTAGCCAGGAAGCAGGTGCAGTCGTTTGAGCGGAGCGTCTCCAGAAACAGGTCGCAAAAGAAAGGCTCTTCCCTGACCGGGCAGGTGGCGCGGCTAGCAATGATCCGGAGGCCGTAAGGCGCGCACCTTTCCCCGCCAGTCCTTCACGCAAGTGATAGCAGCGCTTGTGATTGAGGGTGCAAGGGGTTATTTGCGTTCGCCCCCTGGACTGGAGTTTCCAGACGAACTGTATTGGGCCCTTGAACCTACGGAATGAGCGCCAGGGCGCCATCCACTCGGTCGCCTTTTAGCGCCGCCAAAGCTTCGTTGGCCTGGTCGAGGGGAAATGCAGTAACTTTGGGCTGAAGATGGATCTTCGCCGCCAGGTCAAGGAAATCCCGGGCGTCGGAGCGAGTCATGTTGGCCACGCTGCGTAACTGGCGTTCGCCCCAAAGTAGTCGGTCATAGTCAAATTCGGGCATACGGTCGAGGTGAACCGCGTTAATGGCAACCACGCCACCTTTCCGCAGGCTGGACAACGCCGCAATGACCACGTCTCCGCTAGGAGCGAACGTGACGGCGCGGTCCAATTCCACTGGCGGTTTCTCGGTCGCATCGCCGACCCAGAGAGCGCCCAGCGACTCCGCCAGCTTGCGATGCGAAGCGCCTCGGGTCGACACATAAACTTCACATTGCCAGGAATGCAAGACCGCAATGGCAAGATGGGCGGATGCGCCAAAACCAAACAAGCCGACCCTTCTCCAGGTTCGACTCCCGCTACTCGCAGACTGCGAAAGCCAATAATGCCGGCGCATAACAGCGGGGCGGCGTGCAGATCGTCTAGATCTGTGGGCAACGGGAAAACAAAGTCCGTGCGAGCCGTGGTGTATTCCGCATAACCACCGTCCACGGTGTAGCCGGTGAAAGTCGGCGAGTCGCAAAGATTCTCAAGGCCGCGCCGGCAATACCAACAGGTGCCGTCGATTCCGCCGATCCAGGAGACGCCAACCCGCATTCCAAGCGGCAGTTCGGGGGTTGGATCAGCAACAATTTCACCGACAATCTGATGGCCAGGAATGAGCCGAGGACGGCGTTGGGGCAACTCCCCTTCGACGATATGCAGATCGGTGCGGCAAACTCCGCAGGCGCGCACCCGCAGCAGAACTTGACCAGCGGCCGGAACCGGCTGGGGCAGGTCGACCATTTGCAAGGGACGATGCTCAATTTCCTTCGACGAATTGAGGACAACGGCTCTCATTCGACAATTCCAGCGAGGCTCTCTGCCTTCAAGATTGACCTGTCATGCCAGTTAACTCTCCCGCCCAAGAACAGAATCCCCGTGCGGGTGGAGACGATGTGGAGTCCCGGCGAGGCGCTCGCGCAGTCGGCCTTTCACCACACCCGGCAAGCATTTTCGTGCACCATTGGTTGCCCTTTGTGGCAACCGAACGCCTTGGCGAACTCCGGCATGTTTCCGAGGACATTGTTGACCCGGTATTTGTCCAGGGGATGTGGGTTGGAGAGGATGGCCGTCCGCATCATCTCCGGAGTCCAACTGCTGCACCACATGTTGGCATACGCCAGGAAGAACCGTTGCCATCCGGTCAAACCGTCTCGTCCCTTGGCGTCAAGGTTCATCCCCTTATTCTTGAGGTCGCTCTCGAGCGCGAACAGCGCAATGTGGATTCCGCCATTGTCGGCCGTGTTTTCGCCCTGGGTCAGGCGTCCATCCTGTTTCACGCCCACTTCGGGGACAAATTCCGTGTACTCATCGGCAATGCAATCGCCTCTCTCGTCATAGGCTTTGGCAGCCTCGGCGGTCCACCAGTCGCGCAGGTTCCCGGTGACATCAAACTTCCGCCCCTGGTCGTCATAGCCGTGGATGGTCTCGTGGCCGATCACGGCCCCGATGGCGGCGTAGTTCACCGTATCATCCATCGCGGGATCGAAAAACGGCGGTTGCAGAATGCCGGCGGGAAAATTGATGGTGTTGGTCTGCGGATCCTCGTAGGCGTTGACGGTCGGCGGGGTCATCTCCCACTCAGTCCGGTCCACGGGCTTCCCAATTTTCTGCAGCTGGCGTTTGAGTTCGAATTCGGAGGCGCGCTCGACGTTCGCCAGATGATTGTCGCTACGAATCTCCAAGGTCGAATAGTCGCGCCAATGGTCCGGGTATCCGATCTTGTCTACCTGAGCCGCCAGCTTGATCTGTGCCTGCTGCTTAGTCTCGGCGTCCATCCAATTCATGGCATCGATGTCCTGGCTAAGCGCCGCCTTAAGGTCGTTCACCATTTGCTTCATCCGCGCCTTGCTCTTCGGCGGAAAGGCCCGGACTGCGTAGCTTTGTCCCAAAGCCTCACCGATGTTGCGATCCTCCGATTCAATACAGCGGCGCCAAAGGGGTTCAATTGCTTTGGCTCCGAAGATGGTCTGCGCGTTAAACGCAAAGTCCTCGTTGACGAAATCGTCGCTCATCTCGCCCGCTTCGCCGGACAACAAGGTCCACTTCAGATATGCCTTCCAGTGATCCAAGGGCTCGTCGTTGATCTGTTGCTCCATTCCACGAAAGAAATCGGGCGAGGTCACAATGTAAGTACCGACCGGGGGAGCGTGAACCAGTTCGAGATATCGGCTCCAATCAAATGACGGCGCCAGTTGCTTTACGGCCTCCAGATCCATCTCATTGTCGAGGTTCGTGGGGTCCCGCCGCTTGACGATGTCCATGGCAGCTTTCGCCATAGTGGTTTCCATTTGCAGCACCACGTTCGCCTGTGCCCTTGCTTGTGCTTCCGGGATGCCGGCCAACTCCAGCACCCTGGCGATATGAGCCGCGTATTTCGTACGGATATCCGCCGACTTCGCGTCGTTACTTAGATAAAACTCGCGGCCGGGAAGCCCCATCCCCCCTTGATCAAGTTGTGCGATGACGTGGCTCGTATCGTGGTAGTCGGGCGCGGAACCGAAGCCAAATAGCGATGCTTTCGTCCAGGAATCGCCTGGGTTCCATGACCCCGGAACGACGCGGTGAATTTCGGCCACAATCTCCGCGATTTCCTGTTTATTGCGCATGGCATCGATACGATCAAGCGTCGGACGCAGGGTATCAAGCGCGCGGGCATCTCTCTGTTTCTCATTCATGCAGGCCGTCCAATAGTTGCCCACCTTTTGTTCGACCGGCGTGCGCTCGACCGCTGGTTTGGCCGTGACAGCCAGCACGGTTTGGCGAAGTTCGGCAGTGTTCCACAACTGGAGTTTGCCAAATGCTCCCCAGAAAACTTCGTCCGGCGGAGCAGGATTCTGGGTAATCCAACGTTTGCATGAGTACTGGTAGAAGTCAGTGCAGGCATCGATTGAGGGGTCCACGTTCTTGGGATCGAAATGGTCGAGTTGTGGCGCCAGCTTTCCGGACTCACCCGAGGACGATTGCGCCTGTGCGATTTGGGCAAATTCGTGTTGGGCGGACCCAGCAAATAACAAGCTGCAGAGTAAAATGGCCGAAAAGAAAATAAATCGCATATTTATCACCTACGTGCTGCAAAGAGCAGACTCTCAGTCCGGATCAGAGATAGCGTTGCCGTATCCTTTGCGCCGGATGGCTTCCTGCATCTGCCTAAGGCGAGTCTTCTCTTGCTCGAGTTGACGTTGCGACCCGTCATACTGGGCCTTTAAGCTTCTCCCGGTGTCACACCATGCCAGATAGTAGGGCGAGTCATGCAGAGTGGTCCAGCACACGGGCGACACCTGATCCTCGAGGAAACCAGCGCTCCATTCGGCAAACTGGGCTTTCAACCTGGTGATTTCGTTCCGGATGTCGATGATCTTCCCTTTCTGCACCCGAACCTGGTTTCTCAGAGTGATGCCCTGTGACGCAAAAGCCGCCGGGCTTTGCAGGGGGTTCCCACTGGCCGCCGTCGCCGCCGAACGAGAGGTTACGGGGGTCAGCCCCGCTTNNGTGCTCCCTCACATCCTTGTTTCTGTAGATTTTGGCCGGCGGCGCGGACTCGCGGAGCCGTTTCGAGGAGCGGGCTGCCTCCGCCACCGATGGTGGTCGGGCTGGAGGGCGAGTGAGTTTCTGAGCCTTGGCCGGTATGCCGACTGGATGCGGCGGAGTAGGGAGCTGCGTATTCGTTGGCTGGTCGGTTTGGCTGAACGCCAAAGCACAGATCAGGAGCGGTGCGATCATCTTCAACCAGTAGCCCGCGCTCATGCTGGCCTAAATCATATCAAGAGGCGAGCGCGAGGACACATGGCAGGGCAAAACCAAAGGCATTGTCCCCGTGCGGGCAACAGAAATATAGGCTTTCCACCGCCTCGCGCGCGGTCTGAAGTAACCTCAGATGACTTCTTTGACATATTGCCTCGCAGGACTCCGCCTGAGCCCCCTCGATCCGTTGACCGACCTAGGCACGGAGCGCCGGCGGAGGTGATCGACAAACTTCACATGCCATGGATAGGGTGTCGACAATGCTGTCTAATGTCGCATGGCTTACACCTGGTTCATACTCCTGCTCACCATCACAGGGACAGCTCTCATATTGTTGCTGCTTCAGGGAACCTCCCTCGGCCAAGCTCTCCACGAGCGCATTCCCGACCGACCGCGACGGCGGCTCTTTGTGGCCTCGGTGAGTTTCTTTCTAACCTTTGGCGGAGTCCGAGCAGTGGTCTATGCGATCCTGCACCAGATTCCGCCGTTCCATTTTATCGAGGCGGGTGGCCGCCACATTCATCACCTCGTCTTCGGGATTATCATTCTGCTGCTGGTGGGATACGGCTGGCTGTGTGAGATAGGGATCGATTCCGACCATTCCTCGATCTTTCTCAGTCGTCTGATGTCAATTCTGTATGGCGTGCGTGCCGCCCTCACGCTTGACGAATTTGCACTCTGGTTGAACCTGAAAGACGTGTACTGGTCCCCCGAAGGACGATCGAGCATCGACGCCATCATTCTTTTCGGAGCACTCTTAGCAGCGGGCGGTTGGGGCGTCCCATTGTTTCAGCGGAAAAAAAAGTAGCGGAACCCGGGTGCGCCGAACCCACGCTAGTCCTCGGACGAGGCCGGGGCCTATGAGCTCAGTGCCCTGCCGGGGTGAGAAAACTGTCTCGGCCGAGGGCGGTTTTCGAACCCACACAACAAAACCCGCCACGGGGGTGGCGGGCTTTGTCGCATATCCGAAAGCACTCTATGCAGCTTTCTTTTCTTGCCTCGCCCTGAACCGCGCCCACCGCGCCCGTTGCGCCGCGGCGATCTTCCGCCGAGCTGAGGCTGATAGGATGCGCTTCGCGGGAGCCTTGCCGGCGGTCTTGGCCGACAAAGTCGTCTTGGATTCCCGCCACTTTATCCATCGAGCTTTCTGTGCCCGTGCCATTCGCCTTCGTGCAGCGGCGGATACCGTTCGGCTTGGCTGGGCGCCGTTGCGCGCGATTGTCGAAGTGTTTCGTCCGGCTAGTCCCTCGATTGCAGAGATTGCTTCTTCCAACTGCTTAGCCTGCTTCTGTACTTGCCTGTGCTCTTCACGGAGCTCATGAAGCGCGTTGTTTAGATTCGTCATATTCCCCCTCTAGAGAAAACAACGAGTCGTATTGTAACTGGTGGAGTAGCTCATGGGCTAGTCGGGTTAGTGGAGTGAGTGGTTCCTCCGGCGATACAAGTCGACGACTCCCGCTCTGTTTTTACTTACACGCAGTTCCCCCAGGACTCTGGTTACTAACTTTCTACCTGGCTACTGTTGATAGGCACCAATGTCGATTCCACTGCCCGGGGCGCGCGGGTTTCCGGCAAAGTCCAGCGTGCCTTCGATGGTGGCTCCGAGGTTGGTACCTTGGTTCACCGCAGGCGAAGTGGATTCGACCTGCAGGTTGGGTATGGTCAGGCTCAGGAACAATGGATCGGCATATTGCGAGTGGCTGTCCTCTCCGGTCGCGGACTGATAGGAGGAAAAGCCACTGTGATCGGTGCCGTTCCAGAGGAAGTCGGCCGAGGCCGAGT
>PKYX01000122.1:253-1120 GCA_003132825.1 Acidobacteriaceae bacterium | reverse complement strand
GAGGCGTACACAATGTTGTTCTCAAATACGCAGTTGGTGGTGTAGTACTGCACCTGCAGCTCACCGCTGCCGGTGTTCTGGGTATCATTTTCGAACAGCGTGTTGTTGACGATGGTGATGTGGTCGCTGCCACCCACGTTGCTGGCGTANNGCCGCTTCGATATTGAGGTCATTGTTGTAGAGCAGGTTACGCTCGACGATGATTTGCGAGCCCCCGTCCACATAAATGCCGTCGGCATCGTACTGGTTGCCCTCGCCGGGGTTGTTGATGGCGCTGATGTTGTACACCGTGTTCCCGCTGATGCTTCCGTTGCGGGCATAGTCGTAGGTGGGGCTGGAGGAAACACCTTCGAAACCGATGGCATCGATCCCGATGTTGTCGTTGTCGTGGACGATGTTGTTGGTGATGGCAAAATTGGTGACGTTCCCGTCCACGTTCACCGATTCGCTATTTCCCGTCTTCAGGTCATACACCTGGTTTCCGCTGATGGTGAGGCTGTCAATCGATGCCGGCGCACCGCTACCGTAGACCGCGATTCCAAAGGCGTTGCCGTTCTTCTCCGAAGTGGTGGTGATGTTGTGCACGATGTTATTCAGAAGCTGAACGTTGCTGCCCGAACCCGTAACCCAGATTCCGGCCGGAACCGAGTTTGCGTTCGAGGTCGTGTAGTTGCGGATTTCGAAGCCCTCGATGGTGACGTAACTTTGATTCACGATGTTAAACAGGCCCTGGGTGTCGGAGCTCGAGGGGGTGAGTCCCGTTCCGTCGACAATGGCGGTTTCTCCCGGATAGCTTTCGAAAGTGACCGGACCGGCCCCGGCGGAGCCCGATACCCCAATATTGACCGACTCGCTGTAGACGCCGGC
>PKYX01000122.1:0-164 GCA_003132825.1 Acidobacteriaceae bacterium | reverse complement strand
AGGCCCGCTGTAACCGTCGCGTCGGCCGGAACCGAAGCCGCCCAAGTCGCGCTCGCGGTCAGACTCTTTGTGCTGCCGTCGCTATAGTTGCCCGTGGCCGTGAACTGCTCGGTTGCACCCACGGTGATCGAAGCCGAAGTGGGGCTGACGGTGATCGACTGCAG
>PKYX01000067.1 GCA_003132825.1 Acidobacteriaceae bacterium | reverse complement strand
AGCCCGACCGTCCTCTGCGCATCTTCTAACGCCATCGGTGAGTCCGGATACGGTCCTGATTTCGGATGTAGTCCCTCACCCGGCACGCGGTACTTCAACAGCACACACGTGATCCCCTTGGACGTCAGCCAGTCGCATACCTCCGTGCCTTCAAGATCGATGGCCAGAATCTGATAGCCCCCGCCAGGAAACACGACTACCGCAGCGCCCGTATTCTTCTCCTTTGCCGCATAGACCGTCATCGTAGGCCGCGAGACGTGGCCTACCTGAACCCACGGCCTGCCGGCGACCAGCGAGTCCGTTACCATCGTCGTATCGTCCTCCGGCCCCGCGGCAGGCCGCGCATCAGGCACCGCCCCCGGCCATATGGGCACTTGCGTATGTCCCGGCGATGGCTGCCAGGCAGGCGTCTGCGCGCTCAGACCGCCAAACGCAAACACCCCCCAGAGAGCAAAGATCAAAGGCTTCATCACAATCCCTACAGCTTAATATAACCAGGCAATGGCGGAAGCCGCTGACCGGAAACTGTCACGGGTTCAAGCCCTTTACCGCACAGGTGGCAAAGAAAGGCAGCAAAGTCCACCGCGTCAGAGACCGCCGAGACTACGGGACTGCACGACCATCGGTTACTGCCCGGCAACCGTCAACTTTGACATAATGCCTCAATGGCGTTTGCTTTTCCCGACGAGTGGCTGCCGAAGTCTGTCCTCTCTCTGCGCGACTACAGCCGGCAGAAGTTTTTTCACGATCTGGTGGCTGGCGTGACCGTCGGGCTGGTCGCTCTTCCTCTGGCGATGGCCTTTTCCATCGCCTCCGGCCTCACACCTCAGGCGGGGATTTACTGCGGCATCGTAACCGGTTTCCTTATTTCCTTGCTGGGTGGCTCGAAAACCCAGATTGGCGGACCCACGGGCGCCTTTGTTGTGGTGATCGCTGCCATCGTGGCCGCGCATGGCGTGGATGGATTGTTCATGTGCACCGTGATGGCTGGCATCCTACTCGTGATCATGGGCGCGACCGGCATGGGGTCGGCGGTGAAGTTTATTCCGCGGCCCATCATCATCGGTTTCACCAACGGGATCGCGATTCTGATTGCCAGCACGCAAGTAAGAGACTTCTTCGGATTGCAGATCGGCAAGGTTCCGGGCGTGTTCTGGCTGCGAATCGAAACTCTGGCTCGACATTTCAGCAGCCTTAACTACGCGGCCACCGTTCTGGCATTGGCCACGGTTGCCATTCTAGTGGTCTGCCGGCTGGTATCGAACCGCATTCCGGGAGCGATTGTGGCCCTTTTGGCGGGCACCGCGGCGGTGGTGCTTTTCAAGTTGCCGGTTGAGACCATCGGGAGCCGCTTTGGAGGGATTCCGAGCGGGCTGCCGCACTTTGCTCTGCCTCGGTTCCGTGCGGACCTGATTTATGGACTGCTGGGCCCGGCAGTTACGGTCGCCATGTTGGGCGCCATCGAATCGTTGATGTCTGCGGTGGTTTCCGACCGCATGAGCAACGACCGGCACAATCCGAATGTCGAACTGATCGGTCAAGGTGTGGCCAACATAGTGTCGCCGCTTTTTGGCGGGCTGCCAGCCACGGGAGCGATTGCCCGTACCGCCACCAATATTCGTTCCGGGGCGCAGTCCCCGGTCGCGGGCATGATCCACTCGTTGACCCTGCTCTGCATTTTGCTGTTCGCGGCGCCCCTGGTGCGGCTTATCCCCATGGCCGTGCTGGCGGGGATCTTGATGGTGGTTTCCTACAACATGGGCGAGTGGCGTGAAATTCCGCAACTGCTCAAACTCACAAAAACCGACATCAGCGTTTGGCTGGTGACCTTTGCGCTCACCGTTTTTGCCGACCTCACGGTGGCGGTAGAGGCCGGAATGATTCTGGCGGCGCTGCTTTTTATCAGCCGGGTGGCCAGCACGACCACGGTCTCGCAGGTGACCGACGATTACGTGGAAGACGGGAGGATGCACATCCTGCAAGACAAAGATATCCCGTACTACGCCACCATCTTCCGCATTCATGGCCCCTTCCTGTTCGGCGCCACCGAGAAAGTGGCCGTGGTAACGGCGAACATTCATCAGTTGCCGCCAGTGGTGATCCTTCGTCTGCGCAACATGACCGCCCTCGATTCGACGGGAATGTTCGCTCTCGAAGAAGTTGCCAAAGAGCTGCATGCCACCGGCCGAACGCTGATTTTATGCGGTGCGAGAGAACAACCTGCGCAGTTGATCCACCAGGCGGAATTTGAGGACATCATCGGTCAGGAAAACATCTGCGAAAACGTGCAGGAGGCCTTGCGGCGAGCGGATGACGTATTTGAGAAACTGGAAGCCAATGCCGCCCTCGGCCGGGAGTGACCGATCGGCGTCCTTTTTTCCCCGGACTTAGCCCTGGAACGGAGTACCCCCGAGGTGCCGGCGCGTGCCCCGACATTCTCCATTCGGGCGGTCGCGCAATTGCTCCCGGTTTGGCGGAAATGCGGAACCGCCCAACTCTTCAGCTCGACACCTACCGGCTTTGTCGACGACCGCGTCAAGTGGTCCGGTAACGGCTACCTCGACCGAAAACACTCCATTCCATTTGCATATTCACCCCGCCCGTCGCGCGAGCGCCGACTTCTAGGCTGAGTTGTGGGCCCGGTCCTCGCTCACAACTTCAGGGCTGCCCGTAGCCAGCACAGCTGGCTCGGGAATCACTTTCCGGTTCCTGACAGCGACACCGTCTGCGTGCCCGACTGCGCGTTGTCAGTGACCTTCAATGTGGCCGATCGCGAACCTTTGGCCGCAGACTTAAACGCGACGCTGATTGTGCAACTGTTGCCCGCCGCCAGCGAACTTCCGCAATTNNGTGTGAGTGCTGTGGTGCCGGTATTTTTGAGGGTCACTGTCTTGGTCGCGCTGAGGTTCACGGTCTGCGTGCCGAAGCTCAGGCTGGTCGCGCTAAGACTCGCCTGAGGGTTGATCACGAGCGCGGTCAACATCACCGTCTGCGGAGTGCCGAGCGCGTTGTCCATCACCGTCAAAGTTGCGGTCTGCGCCGTGTAGTACGGACCCGCGACAAAAGCAACCGTGATCGTACAGCTCTTGCCCGCCGCCAAAGACTTCGGGCACAGGTTGACTTCCACAAACTCGTCGGAATCCCCCCCCTTGACAATGGAAAGGATCGGACCGGTGACTGTCATGGCAGTGGTTCCGGAATTGGTCAAGGTGATGCTCTTGGTGGTGATGCTTCCTGAATACACCGTGTTGAAGTTGACGCTCGTGGGCGATACGCTAGCGATCGGTCCAGTGACCGATTGCCCGACCACACGGGAGGAGCTTCCGTTGAAGTTGGGGTCGCCTGAATACACCGCCGTCAGCGTCCTTGTGCCGGTAGTAGCGAATGCAATGCCGCAACTGCCCGTGCCGGCGTTCAGCGCTGCGCTGCATGTTTCCGACGTGCTGGCCGTCACCGTGACTGTGCCCGTGGGCACAGTCGCTCCCGTCACTTGGAATGAGACCGTGACCATCTGCCCGGGTAGCGCGGGATTCGGCGAGTTCGAGGTGATCGAGGTCGCGCTGCCGACCTTGGCGATGCTGATCGAGCCGACGCCGCTGTTGTTGCTGTAGTTGGTATCGCCGCTGATGAAGTTTGCCGTTACTGGGTAGCTGCCCGCGGCCGATGGCGCAGTCGCGTTCCCCGGTGGCGTGTAGACAAAGCTGAATGTACCCGCAACCGGGGCGTTATTAACTCCGGTCGCCGCTGCCGTGGCCGCATGCTGCGTGCCGTCGTAGGTAAAGTTGCCGCCGGTAACGGTCACCGCCGGCGTGGCCGCCAGCACCGACAAATTCACCGTGGCGGTGGCCGTCGCATAGTCCGACGTATCCGTCGGTGTAAACGTCAGCGAAAGGGTTTGCAGCCCGGCGGGGAGCACAGTGCCGGACAGCGGAGTGTAGGCGAACCCTCCCGGCACGTCGGCAGTCGCGCTCAATTGGGCGCTGCTCAACCCGGTCCCGTAGGTGATAGCCGCAGGCGTGGGCCAGGTGATCACCGGCGTAGGCAAAGCCACGGTTAAGCTGGTGCTCGCGCTTCGGGCGCCGTAGGTGGCGGTGATGGTGGTGGTTCCGTTGCTCGAACCAGCCGTCGCCAGCCCGCTGGCTGGATCAATGGCTGCTATCTCGGGCAGGGTGCTGGTCCACACGACAGGCGTCACCAGCGGATTGGTGGCCACCGGCGTGTGCTGGTCGCTCGTGGACCCGTTGCCAAGTTGTCCATAGAAACCATAGCCCCAGCACTCGACGCCTCCGTTGTAAGACAACGCACACGTGTGGTCTCCTATGGTGAGGGCGACTGTCCCGGTTAGCCCCTGAACCGGTACCGGCGTGGAGGAGTTTGCGGTCGTCCCGTTGCCCAATTGACCCGCCCCGTTGTAGCCCCAGCATTCGGTGGTCCCATCGGCGGCCACCGCACAAGCATCCTGTTCACCGGCCGTTATCGCCGCGGCCGGAGTGGGGAGCAGAACCTGCACCGGTGTAGTGCTGTCGTCGGGAACGCCGTCACCCAGCTGACCGACAGCGTTCCAGCCCCAGCACAAAACCGATCCATTGGCCTGCCGAACGCAAGTGTACTCACCGCCGGCGAAAATCGCGGTGGCTCCGCTCAAACCTAACACCGGCATCGGTACAGGGACGCCCGGCCCGGGGGCGACGCCGGTGCCCAACTGGCCGAGGAAATTTGCACCCCAGCATTGCACCGTTCCGTCGGCAATTAGCGCGCACGCATGGTCAGCCCCCGTGGCAATGGCTTTTACGCCGCTCAAGACCATTCCAGTCGAGTACCTTACTTCTTCCGGAACCGTGGAGTTGCCGTTGCCTCCGACGCCCACTTCTCCGACGCCCAACTCGCCCTGGTCATTCGCCCCCGCGCACCAAACCGTGCCATCTGAGGCCAGCACGCAGGTGAATCCGCCGCCGGCAGAAATGTACTTCACGTTCTGCGGCTGGGTGAGCGGAGCAGGAGTGGGGGAACCGTTAGGGTTTCCGATGCCAAGCTCACCGTAGGACTCGAGTCCCCAGCACCATCCAATGCCGTCGGCAGTTAGAGCGCAGGTTCGAACGCCGCCGGTGGCGAGCGACTTGATTCCGCTGAGAACCGTCATGGCCACCGGAGTGGAGGATTGGGTGGGTGGGTTGCCATTACCGAGTTGGTCCCCCCCGTTTGCTCCCCAGCACTCGGCCGTTCCATTCGCTAATAGCGCGCAGGTGTGGGACGCGTACTCACCGATGCCAAGATGGACCGCTCCCTGCGCGGCGAGATTATTCACTGCTACCGTTACCGGCAGATTGGAGCCTGTGGCACTGCCATTTCCCAGCTGGCCGTCGAAGTTATCGCCCCAGCACTCGACGCTCCCGTCAACCAGGAGTGCGCAGGAGTGAGAACCTCCCGCCGCAATTGCCGTCGCCCCGCTCAAACCGTTCACGATCTGCGGCGTGGTGGTGGCGGCGGGCGCGGGAGTCGTGGTGCCGTTGCCGAGCTCGCCGGAGGAATCACTGCCCCAACAATTCACTGTCCCATTGTCAATCAGAGCGCAGGTTTGACCGTACCCAGCGGTGATGCCGATGGCTCTGCCTGTCATCCCTACCACCGGTTGCGGCGATGAGCTGTCGGTGGTCGTCCCATTGCCGAGCTGGCCCCAGGAATTCCATCCCCAGCATTCCACCGTCCCGTCGGAAAGCAGGGCGCAGCTATGGGCGTCTCCAGCCGCGATGGCAATTGCGCCGCTCAGGTTTTGCACTTGGAAGGGACCCGCCCCGTAATTACCCAACTGGCCATAAGTGTTATCGCCCCAGCAATCCACCGTCCCGTCGGAGATAAGCGCGCACATGTGCCCGCCGCCGAGTCCACCCTGGCCGGCGCCACCGGCAATGGCTATGGCTCCCGTCAGGACGCCCCCCCCTACTCCCGGAGCCGGCACCGGCGTGTGAGAGTTTGCGTTGCTTCCCCAGCATTGCACCGACCCATCAGCCAGCAGGGCGCAAGTATCTTCATACCCCGCGACAATGGCCGTTACCCCGGTCAGGCCGATAACCGCTACCGGCACATAGGAGTCGGCCCTGGCACCGTTGCCAAGCTGCCCCCAGCCATTCGCGCCCCAGCACTCCACCGTCCCGTTGTTTAGCAGCGCGCAACTGTGACCGCCACCGGCGCCAACGGCCGTGGCCCCGGTCAAACCGTTCACGGTTACAGGAGTAGAGGAGTCCGAGGTCGTCCCGTTGCCCAGCTCGCCATTACCGTTCAGGCCCCAACATTGCACCGTGCCATTGGGAATCAAAGCACACGTGTGCTCCTCGCCGGCCGATATAGTGCTCACGGTCCCGAAGGTGAGCGGGATGACGCTAAGCGCTGTAAACAGCTCCGTTTGCCCCGGGCTGACCACCGGGTTCGCAGGCAATATTCTGATGGGCTGCGGCGGCAGCGTGATTTGGGCACTGGCGCTGAACACGCATAACGTAAGCAGGGCTGCGATCATCGCGGACGAAGTAACAAGGCGTGGTTTCATCGGGATTCTCCCCAAACGATGGGCTGATTCACAAAGTCTTCTATTTGGATATCGCAAACGGAGGGCAAAAGACGACAGGCGAAAAACCGGTACTTGCTGAATCTTTCCGTGCGGATTGGGTCAGTCGACCGAAGATGTCAGGTGCTGCGGGCTGGAGCCCAGGCTGGCGGTTTCAAGTTCCCGGCGGATAAAGGTGTTACGGGGCAGTTTCTTATCCCAACGGCGCCAGAGGTCTAAGCGCCGTGCTTCGATGGCCTTGGCCTTCGCGGTCGCGTTAGTCCGCCGGTAAATACGGGCAACTCTTTCATACAGGTGGGAGAGTTTGGGCGCGTCTCGCAGGTCATCGAATTCTTGCGGGTTGGCTGCCATGACTCGATCCAGCAATTGCTCGTAGAGCTCGACCGCACGATCAAGACTTCCTTCTGCCGCTTCATAATCCGCCCAGGCACAGGAAACGACGTACGCGTCACTGTCGAGCTTGATTCGTTCCGCGGGATAATCTTTCGTCTCGTGAAGAATGGATAACGCCGTCTCCAGCCGGCGACTGGCTTCGGTGGGGCGATGCAAGCGTAGCAGTGCATAGGAAGAACTCGCCAACAGCGCCGCCTGCGAGCGCCTCGCAGGCAGATTGTTCCGAATCTCGCCAACCCGTCGCAGGGCCAGGTCATACACGGCAAGCGCTCCCCGTGGATCTCGCTGGCGCAGGATGTTGCCCAGCGCAATTCCTGAGTAGGCGACACGCATGCGGCTGACGGCATCGCTACGGTCCTTGCCGGCGAACTCCTCGGTGGTGCGAAAGGCTTTTTGGAGAGGCTCGATGGCGTCTGTGGGCCGGGACAGATTGACATCGCCGTCCTCTCCGAGAATCAAACCCTGGCGCAGGAATATCCCGTACTCATCTATCATGCGCTGGGTTGGGTCCGAATATACGGCCTGCTCTGTAATTTTTCTCGCTTCCTCGATGGCTTGAAGAGCCCCTTCCAAATCGCCCTGATACCGCAGTGCGTTGGCTAGCAAACTCAGCCCCTGGGCCACCAGATATTGAGCAGACGGTACCGGGCGGATGAGTTCTACCGTTCGTTGCGCATAGCGAACCGCCTCCGCGTACATGTGCAGATTGAGGTGAGCCAGAGCGATGTTTCCGTACTCACCGGCAACTTGGACGCGTTCTGCATCCGTAACACCTCCTAAGCGCAGAAACGCATCCAGGCGCTGGCCGGCCCGGCCTGCATGCACCAACGCTTCCGCGTCGCGGTGCTCTTCCTGTGCCAGGATCATGCGATCCTGGGCGAGTCCCGCCGAGCGCAGCAAGGCCCGCCGGTCCCGGGGCCGCGACGCAAGTACTGCTTCCGTCAATTCGTCCGCCTGTTTCAGGCTCGCCTCAGCCTTCTCCGGTTCGCCGAGATTAAGCTGGGTGGGAACGCCTTGAATGCCAGCCACACGCCAGTAGCCGTCCGCGATGTCCTGACTCAGTCCGAGATCACCGTGAGCGGCTGGAGCCAGGCCATTCAGGTATTCGAGAGCAGCCGAGACCAGGCGCTGCCG
>PKYX01000547.1 GCA_003132825.1 Acidobacteriaceae bacterium | reverse complement strand
GCCCGCCCGATCATGCATTTCGTCTTCGACGACGGCTTGCTCGCCGACGGCAGCGGCATCGTGCTGCAGGCTGATGAACTTGATGACTTCCGGTTCACCGACCCGGATGAGGTGGCCGGTTACCTGCCCCCCTTCGGGGTGCGCCGGGTGTCCGCCGCCCTGGCCGCCCGCGCGTNNGCGACCTGACCGGTCAGGTCGCCGGTCAGGTCGCCGGTCAGCTCCGCGGTTCCCTCGACGCTGCGCCAGCGGTCGGCGCCAAGCACGTCGGCCAGGTGACGTTCGACCACCACGAGGGCGTCCGCGACGGTGACCGGGTGGCCGGACTCCGCTGACAGGCTGGTGACCGTGGCGTCACGGATGCCGCAGGGCACGATCCGGTCATACCAGGACAGGTCGCAGTCGCAGTTCAGCGCGAAGCCGTGCATGGTCACGCCGCGGGACACCCGGATGCCGATCGCGCCGACCTTCCGGTCCTGGCCGCCGCCCGATCCGCAGAACCAGACGCCGCTGCGCCCTTCGACGCGCTGCGTCCGCACCCCGAAGTCGGCACAGGTGCGGATCAGGACTTCTTCCAGGCGGCGAACGAATTCGACGGCGCCGAGCGTCTTGCGTTTGCCGTCGGACGTAGCGAAGCCGCGCAGATCGAAGATGGGATAGCCGACGATCTGGCCGGGGCCGTGGAAAGTAACGTCGCCGCCGCGGTCGCATTCGAAAAGCTCAACGCCGTGCTGGGCGAGGAGTTCGGGCGAGGCGATCACGTTGGCGGCTTTCGCATTGCGCCCGAGCGTGATGACTGGCGAGTGTTCGAGAAGAAGCAGAACGTCGCCGATCTTTTCTCCTTTGCGCAGAGCGACGAGTTGCTTTTGCAGGCGCAGGGAGGTGGCGTAGTCGACCGTGCCGAGTTGAACGAGAGAGATCAAAGTCTTAGTCGCCACGGATTTTCACGGATTCACGCGGATCAAATCGAGGAGACTTACTTGTGTTCATCCGTGCGAATCCGTGGCCACACTTCATGCGTTGATCGCGATCCCGTACACGCTGTTGGATGCGTCCAGCATGGCTTCGGCCAAGGTCGGATGCGCGTGGATGGTCCACATCAAATCCTCGACCGTGGCTTCAAGTTCCATGGCAGCGACCGCTTCGGCGATCAGTTCTGTGGCCTGGGGGCCGATGATGTGCACGCCGAGAATCTCGCCGTAGTCGGCGTCGGAGACGATCTTGATGAATCCTTCGTGCGCGCCGACGATCGAAGCCCGCGAATTGGCAGTGAAAGGAAACTTGCCAATCTTCACGTTATAACCCAGTTCTTCCGCCCGGGCCTCGGTCAGCCCGACGCTGCCGATCTCGGGATGGCAATAGGTCGCGTTCGGGATATGCTCCGGGTTCACCGGTTTGGCTGCTTTGCCGGCAATCTTCGAGACCGCCACGATGCCTTCCATCGCACCCACGTGGGCCAGTTGCGGGGTGCCGAGTACGATGTCGCCGACGGCGTAAACCCCCGGCTCGGCCGTCTGCATCCAGCTGTCGGTTTTGATGAAACCGCGGTCCGGCTTGATGTGGGTGGTTTCGAGACCAATATTTTCCGTGCGCGGCTTGCGGCCGACGGCGATCAGAATTTTCTCCGCTTCGATCGTTTGCGATTTACCGTCGACAGTGAACGTCACCGCAATCCCAGCTTTGGTTTGATCAATCTTCTCGACCTTGGCACCGGTATGGAAGTTGATGCCGCGCTTGCGGTAAACCCGCGCCAGCTCCTTCGAAACCTCTTCATCTTCGACCGGAACCAGGCGGGGGAGCATTTCGATGAGCGTGACTTCGGCGTCGAAGGACCGGAAAATCGAAGCAAATTCGACGCCCACGGCGCCCGCGCCGACAATGACCAAGGACTTGGGAATGGTCTTCAGATTCAGAATTTCGATGTTGGTGAGTACGCTGTCGCTCGGCGCCAGCCCGGGAATCATGCGGGCTTCCGACCCCGTCGCCAGAATGACGTTTTTCGCTTGCAGCGGGCTGGACTTGCCGGCATGGCTGACTTCGACGGTGTGCACGCCATTCTGCGCCGAACCGGTGAGCTTGCCATAGCCCTTCACCGTCTCCACCTTGTTCTTGCGCATCAGGAACTCGAGGCCTTTGGCGTGTTTGCTGACGATCTTCGCCTTGCGCTCCTGCACCGCGGCCCAGTTGAGTTTGCGCGATTCCACGCCTTCGATGCCGAATTCTTTGGCATCTCTCAACTGGTCCCAGAGTTCGGCGTTAAACAGCAGGGCCTTGGTCGGAATGCAGCCCACGTGCAGGCAGGTGCCGCCGAGCAAACCGTCTTTTTCGATCATGGCCGTTTTCAGACCGTACTGGCCGGCGCGGATGGCAGCCGTATATCCCGCCGGGCCGCTGCCGACGATGACGACGTCATAAATGGTTTCGGGCAAAGGGAGCTCCTTACCTAACGACAGATGACGAGTGGGAAACAATCGATTCTAGAACAAGCAGAGAGGGAAGACAGCAGATGCGAGATGGAGGATGGGAGGTGGAGGATGGGAGATGGAAGCATCGAGCGGATTGTGCCCCCGGTGGCCGAGATCGATTCCCGACTTTTTCGCCGCGCCCTTCGGTCCGTTCGTTGCCATTCCGCCGGCGCCCCCGGGCCGGTGCGGTTGGCTTGTTGGCGGAATCTCGCCTAAGATGCCTTGTTTGGTTTTGACGCCACTGGATGGCAGCGCCAGGGCGTGAAGGTCTGGGTGTTTGTTCTTCACCCCTCCAATTCCATTGCCCTGAGGAAACCATGTCGAAAAGCCCGCAACGGATGTTTGCTGTTCTCCTGGGCCTGCTGGTAGCAGGCAACCTGTGGTCGCAGACTGCTTCGCAACCCGCGTACCTCAACACCGCGTTGCCCTTCGAGCAGCGGGTCGATGACCTGGTTGGCCGCATGACGCTCGAGGAAAAGACCTCCCAGCTGGTGAACCAGTCCCGAGCCATCCCGCGTTTGAATGTACCGGCCTACGACTGGTGGAGCGAGGCGCTGCACGGCGTCGCCTCGGGAACCGCCACCGTTTTCCCCGAGCCCATCGGTCTCGCGGCCAGCTTCGATCCGCCCTTGATCCATGACATGGCGATCGTGATCGGCACCGAGGGCCGCGCCAAATACAACATGGCGGTGCGCGCCGGACGCAGGAGAATCTTTGAAGGGCTGACCTTCTGGTCGCCGAACATCAATATCTTTCGCGATCCGCGCTGGGGCCGCGGACAGGAGACCTACGGGGAAGACCCGTTCCTTACCGGGCGCATGGCGGTGGCCTTCGTCACCGGCATGCAGGGCGACGATCCTAAGTATCTGCGGGTGGTCTCGACGCCCAAGCACTTCGCCGTGCACAGCGGCCCGGAGCCGCTGCGCCACACGATTGACGTGCCCGTCTCGAAGCATGACGAGGAGGACACCTATCTTCCCGCGTTCCGCGACGCCGTGGTCGAAGGCAAAGCGAGATCGGTCATGTGCGTCTACAACAGCGTGAACGGTCAGCCCGGTTGCGCCAACGATTTCCTGTTGAAACACACGCTGCGCGGCCAATGGGGCTTCAACGGATATGTGGTGTCGGATTGCGACGCCGTCGCCGACATCGAGCGCGGCCATCACTACGTCGGGACCTTGGCGGAGGCGGCGGCGGTTTCGCTCAAAACGGGCACGGACAACGACTGTGCCGACTTTTTTACCCCGGCCAATGGGAATAGCGACTACGTCCGCTATCTGGATGCCGTCAAACAAGGATTGCTCACCGAAGCTGACGTCGACGTCACCTTGAAACGGTTATTCCGGGCGCGCTTCGAGCTCGGCATGTTCGATCCTCCGGAAATGGTCAAGTACGCCCAGACTCCGGATGCTGAGAACGACAGCGAGGCCCATCGCCAACTCGCGCTCGAAGTTGCCCGCAAGACCATGGTCCTGCTCAAAAACGACGGCACCCTGCCACTCGCTCGATCGGTGAAGAACATCGCGGTGGTCGGCCCGCTGGCGGATGAAATCCGCGTGCTCGAAGGCAACTACAACGCGACCCCCTCCCGCGCCACCACGGCGCTCGACGGGATGCGAAAACAATTCCCGAACGCCCAGATCAGCTTTGAACCGGGAACCAACTTTCTGCGCCAGGCCACTCCCGTGCCCGCTTCCGCGCTCACCCATGGCGACGGTCAGCCGGGACTGCAGGCTGACTTTTACTCGAGCGCCGAATTCACCGGGGCCCCGCTCGCCACCCGTATCGACCGCGACGTGAACTTCGATTTCAGCTCCGCCGTCGCGCCCCCCGGAATCACCAACCTGTTTGTGCGCTGGACGGGCTGGTTGACGCCCACCGAATCCGGCACCTACCGGCTAGGTGTGCACGGGATCATGAATCGGCTGTATCTCGACGATAAGCTCATTGTCGAGGATCTGAAGCTGCACGGGCCGAGCCCGAAAACCGCGGTTGTACCACTCGAGAAAGGACATAAATACGCGGTCCGGTTGGAATCGCTCGGAGGAAGAGGGCTGGCCACCAAACTGATCTGGATGCGAGAAATCCCCGACGCCCTCGATCGCGCGGTGGCGGCGGCCAAGCAGTCCGACGTGGTGGTGGCCGTCGTAGGCATTACCTCAGACCTAGAAGGAGAGGAGATGGACGTCGAAGTGCCCGGCTTCCAGGGCGGCGACCGTACCAGTCTCGACCTGCCGGAGGAGGAAGGAAAGCTGCTGCAGGCGGTCGCGACCTCGGCCAAACCGCTGGTGGTTGTGCTGATGAACGGGAGCGCGCTCGCGGTGAACTGGGCCGCGCAGAACGCCAATGCGATTCTCGATGCCTGGTACTCGGGCGAGGAAGGCGGAGGGGCGATTGCCGAAACCCTGGCAGGCGCCAATAATCCCGCGGGCCGTCTGCCGGTCACCTTCTATAAGGGCGTGGATCAAGTCCCGGACTTCACCAACTACGCGATGACCGAGCGCACCTATCGCTACTTTCACGGTTCTCCGCTCTACCCGTTCGGCTACGGCCTGAGTTACTCCAAGTTCGCCTATAGCAACCTGCAACTCTCAACCGAGCGGTTGCATGCGGGTGACCCATTGACCGCACAGGTTGACATCAAGAACGTGAGCGGCCCCGACGGCGACGAAGTGGTCGAAGTATATCTGACGCCCCCGCAGATCCCGGGCGCGCCCATTCGCGCGCTGCGCGGTCTCAAGCGTATCCACCTGCGGGCGGGGGAAACCGGCCATGTTCAGATCACGCTGAGTCCTCGGGACCTGAGCCTGGTAAATTTGTCGGGCGACCGTATGGTTACTCCCGGCGAATATCAACTCAGCCTTGGCGGCGGACAGCCCACCGCCACTTCCGCCGTCGTCAGCGGGACATTCACCATCGAGGGCGAGCAGAAACTGCCGGAATGATGCAGGCGACGAGCCACTCTTCCCCGCGTCCTCCAAGCTAGTTCGAGCGGAAGCAGCGAGAAGTGTCCAGGATGGCAAGGGGCGCCCCTCGGTGAACTGACTGACGATGGAAAATTTGGTTCCATCGTCAGGCTATGATGACTCATTCCCTTCGGGTAACGTGCCTGACAGAATGATCCGGACAACTCCCCAACCCGCTCGCACTTAGGTTTCGATTCCCACGTAACACACGCGGCCGATGAGGTAGTCGGCAGCGGTCTTACCCTCTGCAATGGGAATCACTTCGACCGGGTAGGCGTGGTTGTGAGGACGAAGAACCAGATGGCGGCCGACCTCTTCGACGTACTTCACGGTGCAGGTTCGGTTCCTGGCCACGGCGTACATATTGGACTCTCCCTTGCGGTAAGGCTTCAGTGAGTTGTAGTGGCGGTCGATCAGTGCGGTAACGCCGGGCAAGAGGCGAGGATACATGCTCGCGCCCTCGTGGCCGTCCATGCGGATGAGCACGAAGCGTTCCCAGTTCTCTCGGTGCCCTTCGATTGCAGGACGCAGCTTCTTCAGAAAACTCTTCTTGAACTTCAATACTTCCTTGATCCGCAGGCTCATGATCAGGGGTTCGGTGGCGGCGACGGCGCCCGTCACCAGAAGCACATTTTCGAACTCGTCGGCGCTCGGGGGGACGATGCTGGCGCGTTTGTTGACCTCGCCGGGATCGATCAGGTCGAGCACGGACAGAGCTTGCACCTTGAGCACTTTATCCATGCCCTCGATGCTCAGGCCGCGCTTCCGGTTGAGGAAGTTGGAGATGTGGGCCTGCTTAAAGCCAGTCTCCTTGGCGAGTCGGAGTCCGGTCAGCTCGCCGGCTTCGATGCGGGACCGCAGGGTCTGGCGCAGGTTGTCCTGCAGGACCTTGAATTTCATAGCCC
Organism: Acidobacteriaceae bacterium; assembly: GCA_003132825.1. GTDB lineage: Bacteria > Acidobacteriota > Terriglobia > Terriglobales > Acidobacteriaceae > PALSA-270. Next base: position 4,824 of record PKYX01000547.1, on the reverse strand, counting down.
GGGAGTATAGCACCGGGTTATAGCGGGCTTCGCGCCCCAGTCGACCCGCCCAGCTGGCCTCGATCAGTTCTCCGCGGAAAAGAAATCGAAGGCTTGACTGGGTGGTCGGGTAGGGCGGCGGTTCCTGCATGGCGGATGGCCTCAAGAAATTCGGCGCCTAATCCGCGGGCTATACCCTGAGCGGATTGGCCGGTCTCCGGAAACGGGATTGCCCGGCGATCGGGAAAAATGGGCTGGACCGGGATCGCGTGGAATCGGGCTACCGAACCCGGAAGTCGACCGCCTGGGATGCGGGGTGAAGACACTGCCCGGGCCCCAAGGATCGGGGGAACATCCTGTTGTGGAACCAGAGCTTGGAAAAGATTGCCTGGCGGGCGCGGAGCGGGCCGGCGGGGATGCCGTAAAATGAATACTAGGCGGTGGGAGAGGCAGCGAGCCGGTGGGGCGTTCGCACGAGAAGGCGCTGCTGGCCCGTGGGCGGAATGTCCTGCGCCAAATCCAGGCACAGAGTACGGGAATCTTGGGATGGAGTTTACATGGGTCACCGGCCGGATTGCGGTCGGAGGCGGAATCTGGAACGCGGGCAACATGGCGGAGGTGGCGCGGGCGGGAGTGACGCACATCGTCGACATGCAGGTTGAGTTTGACGATACCGAACTGGCCAAGCCGCACGAGATTCGGGTGCTGTGGAATCCGATTGACGACGATTTTCAGCCCAAAGCCGGCGATGTCTTTCAGCGCGGAGTGGATTTTGCTCTGCGAGCCCTCGACCAGGCCGACACCAAGCTGCTGATCCACTGCGCCGCCGGGGTTCACCGGGCACCCATGATGGCGCTGGCGGTTTTGTGTTCGCTGAGCTGGAAGCTCGACCAGGCGATGGAGCTGATCGCGGCCCGACGGCCTTTGGCGGACTTTCCTGAAGTGTATGTGCGCAGCGTGGAGAGGTTCCTCGAGCAGCGCGTGTTAGCGACGTCAAAGCGGATGGGGCCGTAGGAGAGTAAAACCGGGCTCCTTCGCGAGCAGAATCATGGGAGACGGCCGCCGCCCGAGGGGCGGCGTTTTCATTGGCCACCGTCCGAGGTCGGCAAGCAGCCGATGGCCCGGTCGAATCAGCCGACGTCCTCGCTCCAGCTCTCGAGGGTTTTCTTGACGAAGGCCATGAACTGGTCGGCCACGGCGCCATCGATCAAGCGATGGTCGTAGCCCAGGGTCAGGTGCACGAGGGGACGGATGGCGATCGAGTCATTGCCGTTTTCGTCCGTGACCACCACCGGAGCTTTCGTGATTCCTCCGACCCCCAGGATGGCGGAGTTCGGCTGGTTGATGATGGGCAGGCCGAAGACGGCGCCGAACTGGCCGGGGTTGGTGATGGTGAAGGTGGAGCCTTCGACGTCCTCGGGCTTGAGTTTCTTGGTGCGGGCGCGCTCGCCCAGATCGGCGATGCCGCGCTGCAGGCCGAGGAAGTTGAGATCGCCGGCATTCTTCAGGACGGGCACGATCAGTCCCCAGTCGAGAGCCACGGCGATGCCCACGTTGATCTTGCGATGGTAACGGATGCTCTCCTCTTCGATCGAGGCGTTGACGATCGGGAACTGTTGTAAGGCAATGACGGCGGCACGTACGAAGAACGGCATGAACGTGAGGCGCGCGCCGTGACGCTGTTCGAAGGCAGCTTTCGACCGGTTGCGCAGTTGCACAATGCGGGAGAGATCCACCTCGAACATGCAATGGACGTGGGCACTCGTGCGGCGCGACTCGATCATGCGCTGGGCGATGATCTTGCGCATCTGCGTCATGGCCACCAGATCGCCGGGTATGGCCGGGGGAGGCGCGGGTTTGGCGGCCGGGGCGGGAGCGGCCGCAGGAACCGGAGCTGCCGCGGGCTCGGCAGCAACTGCCGGGCCTTCGACGAAAGCCATGATGTCCTGCTTGGTGATGCGACCGCCGAGACCCGAGCCCGTCACCTGGGAGAGATTGACATTGTGCTCGCGGGCGATCTTGCGGACGAGCGGCGAAGAGCGGGCGTGGTCGTCTTCCTCCTCTGGCGCCGATGGAGCGGCATCTTTGGTCGCCGGGGGCGGGGCGGGGGAAGGAGTTGGGGCGGGGGCGGGCGCGGGTGACTTCTTTGCCGGTGCGGCGGGAGCGGCTTTCGGGGACACCGCGGCAGACTCGCCGTCGACGGCAATGGTCGCAACCACGGTGTTGACCTGCACGGTGGCGCCTTCGGCAATCTTAATGTCTTCGAGGATTCCAGAGGCGGGAGCGGGAATCTCGGCATCCACTTTGTCGGTCGAGATTTCAAACAGCGGCTCGTCGCGCTGAACCTTGTCGCCGGGCTTCTTCAGCCACTTGGTGATGGTGCCCTCAAAAATGGATTCACCCATTTGAGGCATGATGACATCAGTCGGCATAGTTTCCTTCCGCGTGATTTCGCTGCCCTCATCTCTGAGGCGCGCGAACCTGGATTATATATTTTGCCGGGGTGCGCGAGCGAACCGGATCAAGCTACCTCAGTCGGTCTGATTTCCACCCGGCTTGAAACATTGCATATGCAGCCCAGCTCAAGACAAACCACCAGAGCGTCCCGAGACTGGCGAACCAAAGTAGAAAATTGTCGTTACGCCACCCTAAGATCACGAGCAGCAATGAAAACGGGAAGTCCACATAGATCAGGTAGTGCACACCGGACGCCAACTGCCCGGCCGCGATGATGGCGCACGCCGAGAGATGCAGGAGCGGCAACAGACAAATCCAAATGGCGGCACGTCGACCCATCGATAGCATGATAAACGGGTGTGATGGGTAGGGAAATCGAATTGACCTGCCCCCCGGCTTCTCCATGGCCCTCTCGAATTCGGGGGAGATCTCGGCTTTTTCGCACCGCTCATGGCCGTCAATGGTTCCCGGAGCTTGCTTTTCCCGCGCCGTCCATATCCTTCATGTCCATCGCAGCGGGCTGCGGGGAAACACCGTAGGCTTGTTTCCAGTAGTCCCGCACCGCGGGAGGAAGTTTTCCCAGGTGCGAGAGGAACGCGGTCACCTTCCAGCGCTCCTGCTCGCTCAGGGCGGTGTCCCAGGAAGGCATGCCGGTGTAGCGGACGCCGGTAGTGACGGCGTAGTAGAGGTGCCACTCCGGATCATCGAGAGGGTGGAGAATGACCTGGGGCACGGGTGGGTAGAAAGAATGCTCGAGAGGGCTGGGCTTGTTGTCGAGCGTGCCGTGGCACACGGCGCAGTTCATGGTGTAGATCTTCATGCCGTCGATCAGGTTTGCGTCGGTGGGAGGAATGGGGCTGCTCAGGCGGGGGGCATGACGGTCCATCGACGCGTCGAGGGCGTTCATGGCGACGCGCATCTCCATGTGGGACGGTTTGGCATTGGCGTTGCTCGGAATGTAGCCGAGCAGGGCGAAGGCCAGGGCCCCCAGAACAAGAACCAGCAGGGTGACGATGATTCCGAGAGTGAAGCTGCGCATGGGTCCTCCTGCGGCGTCTTCCAGTCCTCGCCGCACGCTATGGGTTGTCGGTCGGGGCGGTCTCGTGCAGGATGGCAAGCGCATCCTGCGCATCGGACTCGCGCACTTGCAGCTTGATTCCGCCGAGTATATGCGAATGCCAGCCTGCTATGCGAAGCATGTTCTCGTTCAGCGCGATGCACTCGATGCCGGCAGATTCCAGGCGCGTCCGCGCCAACAGATAGTCCGGTTCAGCGTAAAACGTTGCCACGGTCACGAGCAGTTCGTGCATCTCTTCCATATCATCTTCGGGCCGAGGGCGGTTGTCCCTCGCTGATTCTAATAGGCTTTCAGGCGGCGCGCTTCCCTCACGACGTCACTGACCTTGGGCAGGAAATACTCCTCCTGCGGCGGCGAGAAGGGGACGGCGGAATCGAGCCCGGCGATGCGGACGATAGGGCCGTCGAGCTCGTCGAAGGCTTCCTCGTTGATGATGGCGGCAAGTTCGCCGGCGATGCCTCCGGTACGGGAATGCTCGTGCAGCAGGATGACTTTGTTGGTCTTGCGCACGGTTTCGGCGATGGCCTCGCGGTCGAGGGGGGAGAGCGTCCGCAGGTCCAAGATTTCGACCTCGATTCCCTCTTGCGCCAGGATTTCGGCGGCTTCGAGCGCCGTATGTACCAGCGCCGCGTAGGTAATGATCGAGAGATCTCGACCTGCGCGGGCGGTCCGGGCCTTGCCCAGAGGAACGATGTAATCCTCGGCCGGCACTTCTTCTTTGATTCGCCGATACAGGTACTTGTGCTCGAAAAAGACCACCGGGTTGTTATCGCGAATGGAGGCCTTGATCAGACCCTTGGCGTCGGAGGGAGTCGCCGGGCAGACCACTTTGAGGCCGGGATTGTGCACGAACCACATCTCCGGATTCTGCGAGTGGAAGGGGCCGCCGTGGACGTATCCGCCGCTCGGACCGCGCAGAACGAGGGGCGCCGGCGCGCCCCAGAGATAGTGAGTCTTGGCCACCATGTTGCTGATCTGGTTCATGGCGCAAGCAATGAAATCCATGAACTGAAACTCGGCGACCGGGCGCAGGCCGGTGAGCGAAGCGCCGAACGCCGCGCCCACGATGGCCGACTCGGCGATGGGAGTGTCGATGACGCGCTCGGGGCCGAAGCGGTCGATCAAACCATGGGTGACCTTGAACGCCCCGCCGTAAATGCCGATATCCTCGCCCAGGCAGAAAACGGAGGGGTCGCGCTCCATTTCTTCCCAGATTCCCTGCCGAATGGCTTCGAGGTAAGTGAGTTGTGGCATGGGTTCTTAGTAAGGGATTTTACTCTCGCTGAATGACGCCGGAGCGTGGATGGCGA
>PKYX01000290.1:25716-32672 GCA_003132825.1 Acidobacteriaceae bacterium | reverse complement strand
GATTCTGGAGACCGATCCGCCGCTGATCTCTTCTCTTCAGCCTATGACCCCGCCTTCACTGGATCGAGCGGTAAAGAAATGCTTGGCAAAGGAACCAGAGAAGAGGTGGCAGGACGCTAGCGACTTATGTGATGAATTGAGATGGATCGCCGAGGTCGGGTCGCAGATTTCACCACCGCCAGCGACCCCGGCGAAAGGCATTCGTGCTCCTGGCCGACGGCCGCTGATTGTCGTTGCTGGTGCCTTGGTTCTTGCCGCGGCGATTGGCGGCATTGCGGTGTGGTTCGCGAAGCCCACACCTGCTCCCCCGGCGAAGCCGCTGACGCGGCTAAGCGCGGATCTGGGGCCGGAGGCGATGGCCGGTCTCGATCTCACGGTCGCAATTTCGCCCGATGGCCGCCGACTAGTTTTCCCCGCGCGCGGGCCGGATGGCAAGCAGCAACTCGCCACGCGCCTCCTTGATCAGGCGGAACCCGCGACACTGCCGGGCACAGAAGGCGCTAGCGGCCAATTCTTCTCTCCCGATGGGCAGTGGATCGGATTCTTTACTGGCGGGCAGCTCAGGAAGATTTCGGTCCAGGGCGGCGCACCGGTGCCGGTGACGCCAGCCGTCGAGACCAGTTGGGTTGGCGGCAGTTGGGGCAACGACGGGAACATCATCCTCTCGGAGAGCGGAAATCTAGCTCCCCTGTATCGGGTTCCAGCCGCCGGAGGCGTAGCGCAGCTCCTTACCAAGCTGGGGCCGGGCGAGTTGACGCACCGTTGGCCCCAGGTCTTGCCCGATGGGAGTGCGGTCCTGTTCACGGCCTCTACCGCCCTCTCCTCGTGGGATAACGCGAACATCGAAGCGATCTCGCTGAGGACCGGCCAAGTCAAAATTGTACAGCGCGGCGGTTACTATGGCCGCTATCTGCCCAGTGGGCATCTGGTGTATTTGCATCAAGGGGTTCTGTTTGGGGTGAAATTCGATCCGGAGAAGCTGGAGGAAAGCGACGCACCCGTGCCGATCTTAGAAGATGTGGCCGCTAATCCGGTCACCGGCGGCGGCCAGTTCGATTTCTCAACGACGGGGACGTTCGTATATGCGGCCGGGAAGAATTCGGCCCAGGCATGGCAGGTGGCCTGGCTGGATGGCTCCGGCAAGATGCAGCCTCTAATTGCCACACCGGGCACTTACTCACAACCCCGTTTATCGCCCGATGGGCGGAAGCTGGCGTTTATCGGCGATACGTCGGATATCTACGTTCACGATCTGGAACGGGACACGACTGCTCGGCTGACGTTCACGGACAACGCGAATGCGCCGGTGTGGGCGCCCGATGGGAAGCATCTTCTGTACAGTTCAATTTCTAATGATTTCTGCATCTATTGGATTCGCGGCGACGGCTCAGGAGATCCGCAATTGTTACTGAAGAGCACGAATCCTGTAGTTCCTTGGTCCGTCTCTCCCGATGGCCGGCATCTGGCATACCGAGCGTTAGACCCTGATACCGGACTGGATATTTGGACTCTTCCGCTCGATCTCACCGATCCCGAGCATCCTAAGCCCGGCAAGCCGGAGCCGTTTCTGCACACCCCGGCCGATGAATTTGTTCCAACCTTTTCCTCCGACGGGCGTTGGATCGCATACCGTTCGAACGAATCGGGGAATAACGAGATCTACGTTCGGCCATTCCCCGCCGGGAACGGAGGCAAATGGCAGATTTCCAGCGGCGGGGGGTTATACGGGCTTTGGTCCCGCAACAGCCGCGAGCTGTTCTACGAGACGCAGGATAACCGTATCATGGTGGTGGATTACACGGTGGATGGCGGAGCGTTCGTACCCGCAAAGCCGCGGCTGTGGTCGGACAAGCAGCTTTTCTACCCCGGAGGGGTATCGAACCTGGATTTGGCGCCCGACGGCAAGCGCTTCGCCGTGTTCACCCTGCCGGATGCTCCGGCCGGGGAGAAAGGCTCCGTCCACATCATGATGCTCGAAAACTTCTTCGACGAAGTGAAACGCAAAATTCCGTGAACGCCCGAAAGACAGCGACGCATTTGCGCGTCACGTCGAAGCGGAAATAGATACGACGATTGAGGCTGGCACACATTTCGGGCCGTACGAAATCACAAACCGCTTGGCGCGTGCTGCTAGATAACACCGACGCAACTACTTTGTCGTCCGACGACCATTGGCATTCAAAGTGCACCCCCGGCCGAAACCACCCTTTACGTTGCCAGTAGCGGGAATCCATTTCCACGTACGCGGCGGCGAATTTACATTCGGAGTATCGCAGGCAGGGCGGGGCTAATACAGGACTTCCTCTTCGCCTTTTTCGGCGATGAGAGTTTGGAAAGTGGTGACGATTTTGTCGCGCCGGGCCATGACGCCCTTCACTTCATCCTTGGTCAGATAGCGTTTGGTTTTCTCCGCCAGTTCATCAGCCTTGAGGGCTTTCAGTTTTTCGAAGAGCTGACGGTCGCATTTCACCAGGTTTTTCGAGCTGCGCAGGTCCTTGTTCTTGCGGAAGGCGCGACTAAAATCGACGCGCCAAATGGTCCAATCTTCGCCAATCAGCACATTAGTGAGATTGGCATCGGAATCGTAGACCAGCTCGTCGAAAACACGGATGCGGTACATCTGCTTGTTCCACTTCTCCTGGTCAGGAGGCTCGATCTTCTTTGTGATGCGTTCAGCTTCGTCCATCTTGACCGGGAGCCACCAACTGAGCGAACCGGTTTCGCCCTGCCATTTGCGTTCGACATATACCGGCAACATGTTGTCGAGACCCACGAGTTCGGCGAGCTGGTAGGCCGCGATATTGTACTTGTAGGAATCGACGAAATCGAATTCGACCCTTCCGCTATCGAACTCCTTCTTGGGCGTGTGCTCGTCGATCGGCTGGAAAGAGGCGTCGTGGGTGATGGTGCCGTTGCTGAGGGTGAGCCGCGAGGTATGGGTGACGCCTTTGCTTGCGGTCTTGCTCTTGATGACTTCGGCGGTCTGAAGAAACTGCTTGATCTGTTCTTTGGTTAGCTGCGCCTCGTCCGCGGCACGCGCAGCGAACGGAAGCATGACGCAAGCAAGAACAAGGAAAAGATGTCTTACCAAGGGTCGGGGAGATGTTTGCATGGGGGACCTCCGGAAATTACTCTGCACTCTACACCCAGTGTGCGCGTGGAGACAATACCAATTGCTGCGGCAGGAGCGGAAGTTATCATCCTGTGGCAGATTCTGTTGAAACTCTTTGATGTCCCCTCGCGGACTGCTATGAAAATTGACCTAAAACTGGTCCGCCTATGCCGCTTTTTCTTGAAGTGCCAGTGTGACTGCGTAGCCTAAACGTTCCAAACGATGAACTAGGTTTCGCGTGAGGTGGTGCTTGTTGAGCTTGTCGAGGTAGAGATCTCCCAAGTCGTGGAATGAGGGCTTCCCTAATAATTCTTTCTCTAGTACTTGTATTTGCCGCTATACGTGCGGGCGCCGAACCGGATGCGAAAAAAGAGACGAAATGGAAGGCGAACGTCGTCAGAATCTATGAAGACCAGTTGCAAATGGACATACGAGGCGGCGGAACCGGCCAGTCCTCGGATTTGAAGGAAGGTCGGCTAGGATAGCTCGCCGGCGTGATCAAAGGTGGAAAGCCCGGACAACCGGACGCTTGTATGGAAGGCTCGTTCGTGCTTGTGCTGGGCGAGGTGGACGAGAAGGCGTGTTGCACGCGACGAGCAGCCGAGCAGCGACCTGCGGCTGCCGGATAACTTTTTTGAGATGCGATGTCCCCAGGCCCTGTCACGTGGTGCTGCGGGGTTCGCCTTTCTGCATGCATTGGCGGCGGCCCCGGAGTGTGAGTGCTTGTGGATAAGGCCGCGAAGGATCAGGACTTCGCGGCGAAAGCTTCCAGGCGAAGTTTCGCAGCGCGCGCCGTTTCGCGCAGCAACGGGTCCGATTCGTTTAGGCACCGGTCTAATTGGTGTTCCAAGGATTTTATTCCCAGGGTTCCGATCGCGTATGCCCCGCACGACTTCAACCATGGATCGTCGCTAGCAACGAGTTCTGCCACGGCCTGTTCCTGGCTTTCGATTTTGACGCGCACCAGCCGATGTGCAATCTGCGCTCGCTCTGCCACGGTCGTCTTACTATCAAGCAGAGGTAGCAGCAAGTTCAGCATTTGCGATTTTAAGACGTTGTCGAGGAATTCCAAGGCATTGTCGTGCACCGTGACGCTCGCCGACTGCAGACCTACATAGGCACTGTGCAAATCGAGGTGGGGATGCAGCAGGTTGAGCAGACGAAAGATGCGCTCCAGTTCCTGTTGCATGGACTCCTTCAGGGCTCGCGCGAGAGGATCAGCGCCGTCCGTCGTGGCGCCGATGGTCGCCAAAATCTGGTATGACCGGTAGTGCCCCAGGATCTCGGCCGCCAATACAGCGTCCAGCATCTGAACGTCCAGCACGATCTGAGGATTCAGCCGGCAAAGTTTGTTGAGAGCGGCAATCGCGCGAAAGCGCAACGTGGTATCGCCTTGCAGGAGGTTGTCAAGCAGTACGCTTGCGGCGGCTGGCGTTCCGAGAGCCACCAGTATGCTGGGAATTTCTCTGCGTGCTTGGATAGGAACGGCGGAGTCGCAGAGGTGGTCGCGTAACCCGCCTACAATGGAGTCCCCGAATCTGCCCAGTGCCTGCGATGCCGCGGGGGCTAGTCTAGGGTCTGCCAGCCGGTCTAATAACTCAGGGACCAGCCTGCGCTTGCGTAGCATTCCGACCGAATGGATGGCCTCGCACACTAGGTGAGTGTCGGAGTCGGCAAGAAGCCTGGAGAGCAAAGGATCGAAACAGTCCGGCAACTCACCGAGCAGGCGGGCGGCTTCCACCCGGTTACGCAGACCTTCTTCTCCTGTTTCGTTGACCATCGAGTCCAGGAGATTCCGCGCGGCTTCCAAGTTCTGGGCCTCGCCGGGCTGGGCCAGAAAGGCGACGAGTGCCGACCGGACCGAGAAGTCGGGAAAATCGCCAAGTTCCTCTATGGCAGTCAGAGGATCGATATGTCCGTGATGGCGTAGAAAAAGCAGGGCTTCGGTGCGCACACTGAGTTCCGGGTCCCGCAGTAGTCGTTGCACTTCCGGAACGGCGGCTTTGTTGCCCGCCGCCGAGAGAATGGCGATTGCCTTCTGCCGCACTTCCGGTGCGGAATGATTCAGCAATGCCAGTATCGCCGGATGCGCAGCTCTTTGCTGTTCCACTTCAAAAAGGGAGAGCGCGTAAAGAATGTCCTTGGGATCGGATGCGGAAAGATTGATGGCCAGAAGGTCCGTAGTCGACCGGTCCAGCACTGGCGCGCTGGCTTGTTCCCCGTCGAGGCGATGCTGGGTAATGCTTTCCCTCAGGGTAGCAACGTATTGTCGCCGCGCGACAGAAACTGACACGAGCCAGCCGCTGGCCAGCAGCAGCACGATCCAGCTGATTTGACGCGCCGGCCAGTGCAGCGAAGTGGCAAAGATGAGAACGGCCAACCCGGACAGCCCATCGCCCAGGCGCCAGATCACCGTATCGATGAACCATTTCACTTGTAACTTCACACCGGCAGGGATCGGCAGGTAGAGCAACTCGGCGGTAGACTTGTCGACCGAATAACGCAGCACCTGGTCGCTGCCCTTCATCGCCACTGCGGAAGCCAGCGTGCCAAAGGCCAGCAGGCCGGCCGAGCCCAGGAGTAGAGTGACGGGAAGAACGAACAGCGCGGTGCCAATGCCGAATCGGCGCAAAAATCTCGCAGTCAACAGCAACTGAAACAACAGCCCCAATATGCCCGTGTAAAAATAAAAGTCACCAAAGAAAATTGCCATGGCGTCTTTCTTGACCAGGAACTGCTGCCCAATGGCTAAGAACTGCCAGCCCGTCAACGTCACTACAAGCGACGAAATGCAGATGACCGATGCGATGGCCCGCAAATAGGGCGAAGAGAACAGCAGCTGCATGCTTGCCAGCAGGCTGCGCGGGGCCGTTTCGGCGGATTCCCCAGCCGTTCCCCGCGCGTCATCAAGCAGGACCCGGCCGGTGCGCCAGACCAAAATCACCAGCCCGCCGCAGATTAAAACGAACAGCGTCATGGCCAGAAGCAGGCTTTCCGTTCCGAACCTCTTGGCCATGGTTTTGGAGAGGAAACCGGCAAAAATCCCTCCCGCAATGGCGCCCCCGCCTACCATCCCGAAAACCCGCTTGGCCTCGCGCGTTGTCAGCACGTAATTTGCCAGCGTCCAGATCTGCGTTGCCCCGAGCACGCCAAAGACTTTTACCCATACGTAGAACGCAGGAAAAACCCAGATCAGGCGGGAGTAGTAATGGGCCAGCCCCCAAAACAACGCCCAAGTGGCAGCGAAAAATATCATGCTGCCTACGAGCAGATCGCGGAAAACAATCCGCCGCGCAATAAGCACATAGCCTGCAATTACCAGCGCCACCAGCACCGAACTGGAAATATCCGCGTAGGCAAGCTGCCTCGCCTGGAACCGCGACAGAAATAAGGCCGCCGCCGCCACTCCACCAATTTTGTAGCTGCTGATGACCAAAAACAGGCAGGCGCACAGAAGGGAGCCACGCCCCAAATCTCCAGGCCGCACATTCAGCGCACCCTCGATCCACCGTTTCATCCGCAGCACCTTCCTTCGTAACCTTTCTTTCTTATTGCGGCGTGGCCGTCGTTGCTGAACATATCCGGTCGGCGGGTAACACGGCTAGCTTTTCCGAGACCGTTGCCCCATCCCCCACACCGGGATGTTCCCCAGGCCCTCCGTTTTGAAGTAAAGACGCTGCGGAATCGAGAAGAACTATCTGCTGGTCCAGATACACAGCGACGAATTTGGCATCGCCGCAGATTTCCAGAGCTGACGGCCTGCCCCCCGGGTAGTAGCTGCTAAGCATGCCGGTGTCGATCAGGAACACTTTGTTGCCAAAGCGGGGCCGCATGCGACCACCCT
>PKYX01000290.1:0-25661 GCA_003132825.1 Acidobacteriaceae bacterium | reverse complement strand
CGCTCATCGTCAGCCGAGACACGCGACTTGCGCTCAGCGATGACTTCCGCCTGAACCACACTAGTGATTTCCTGCAAATTAAAGAATGGCAGAATCAGATTTTCATTTTGCAGATACGATTTCGAGGCATCAAATGCCTTGATTTCGTCGCGGATCCGGTTATTCATTGCATCAAGTTTCGTTTTGGCCAGATCAGGAGAAATTCCCCCGTGCAAGAAGATGATTCCATGAATTTCGGCCACGGCGGCATGTCCTCGTAGCCACTCACCGTACTCTCCCTTTGGACCAAACGCCTCGCGCTGCTCAATGAAACCTGCCGGATGGCGTGCCATCCACTCTGCCTCAGTCAACTCCATGGGCTGGGGAAGCTCGGCTAGTAAGGCTGCGTGACTACCCTTCCATTTCATATACTCGTCATACGCAGCTTTCTGCCGCTTCTCGGAATTGCCGTCGGCAAAACTGGCATAATTCACGGGAGTGACGTAACGCAGGTCACCCATGATATTCATCATCTCGTGGTTCCCGAGCAGGCTTACGACTCGGCCGCCTGCTTGTCCCGCTTCTTTTTCGAGCGCCATCATCAGGTCCATGACCTCGCGCGGCTTGGGGCCGCGATCCAGGAGATCGCCGACCTGGACGAAGGTTGTCTTACCGCCTGTCCAATGGTTTTGCTTGTCGATAAGACCGGTGCGCTGGAGAATGGCGACGAAGTCGTCAAAGTCACCGTGGACATCCCCAATGGCGACCACGGTTTCCGGCGGCTCCGCTAGAGCCTTCGCTGGCCCCAAGCCCGCTAATCCCGCCGACACCAAGACCAGAAGGATGGAAATACAAACGCGGCGGGGAGAAACGCAGACTGGAGGGCGAACCATTTTCCTGCCTCTATAGCGAAGCCTGCCGGATTTGGGCGAAAACATTGAGTTCCGCAGGGCGTCCTCTCTTGCGGTGCATCTTAGGCTGCAAGAGTTACGCAAGTCAATAAGCTGAAGATACGCGTAGAGGAACCCGCAAACGTGGCAAAGGCCGCCACGCAGGCGGCCTGCAGTCCCTGGGGAGCAAATGCATCTTCACAGCCCAAGGGTGTCCGATCAGATATAAAAACGTATGAAAACGCTCTCGCTTCTCCTGGACACCGAGACGGTCTCCGGCTGACGCTTACTCCTGGACTAAAACCTCTGACGGTCACTTCGAGGTTAGGCATTGTGTGCTGCATTTGACGCAGCGGTTCGTGGCAGACCTCACGAAAGCACAATCGCGGAGCCATCCCATGAAGGCTCCGCGATCTGGTTACTAGGTCAACCTCGATGCTTACGAGAGATCGGGCGTTTCAATTGCGTTACAAAACCGACCTCGCTCTAGTTAGGGTGGGAGAGCCGTTTAGAGACTAGGGTTGCGTGGAGTTTGCCATGGTCCCAAGTACCATTGCAAATCACGTAGTCTCCGTCTTTAACCTCGCCGGCGTCAATAATGTTGACGTTCTTGTCGGCGTGATACTGACTGACCCATTTCGTCGAGCTGTCGTATACAACGGTCCTCTCTAAAGTCGAGGAACCCACCTTACGAACAGTCAGACTAGAGCCATCCTTGTTGCTTCTTATAATTCTGCCTTCCCAGCGCGACTCCTTCGCCTGGGCGGAAGCCTGTTGCGCGAACACCACCACCACCGGGAAGGTAAGTACCAACGCAAACGTCAGAATGAGTTTCTTCTTCAACATGTTTTTCTCCTTGAATCACCGGGATCACCGGTGACGACGTGATGTGAGCACGAATACTAGACCTAGGGACCGAAATGAACAAGCTGCTTTCAAACTCGGGCTTCTATTCACCGTCTCTGCTGCATCCCTCGTACCGGTTGCCCTGGTTTTCGTACTAGCTTTCCGCGAAGAAGGCGAATCGTGCGAAATCTGAGAATGGTGCGGCTGAGTATTTCTCAGCAAGCTACTGATAGGATTGGACTTGCGGATTGGCTTCCGGGTACGAGCCCTACCTGAGGAGCCAATCTTACAATTGTCCAGCCCGGAGACATGGGTTACAGAATGTACCGGCTACATGGGTAACAACCTCGGGCCGAACGGGTCGTCAAGTGGTTCGAGCCCACGAGTCTCAGATCAAAGTATCCTCAGTCGTTATCCATAAAGCTGACAAGCCAGAGATCGTCTTGCACTTCTCTGACGCCGACCGCCTGGCCGGCGAAGACGGTGCCGAGGTTGATCTTTTTGCGGCCCAGACAGATCCGGCCGCCGGTACCAGGCAACCCAGACTGTAAGTCCAATCGTGGCTGCCCAGTCATTTTATTTGCGTGGCTTAAGATTTGCGCGGCTTAAGATTGACCTCCGCCTCCACCCCCACCTAACATGTCAACCCAATGGCCACGCTCTCCCCACCCGCGGGGCAGAAGATTTCCCATTACCGCCTGCTCCGCAGGATTGGCAGTGGTGGCATGGGTGTCGTGTACGAGGCCGAAGACCTGAGGCTTGGTCGCCACGTCGCCCTAAAGTTNNAACATCTGCACCATTTACGAGATCGATGGAGCCGATGGGCGAACCTTCATCGCCATGGAACTGCTAGAGGGACAAACCCTCCGGCACCGCGTTGTTGGTAAGCGGCTGGAGATAGAGGCGGTGCTTGATCTCGGTATTCAGATCGCCGATGCTCTCGATGCGGCACATTCGAAAGGGATTGTCCATCGTGACATCAAGCCAGCCAACATCTTTGTCACCAACAGAGGTCAGGCGAAGATTCTTGATTTCGGGCTGGCAAAGACGTTTCTCAAGGCGGAAAGCGCGGCCACGAGCGCCCCGACCCTCGACTTTGAGGAACATCTGACAAGTCCGGGGGCAATGCTGGGGACGATCGCCTACATGTCGCCAGAGCAAGTGCGAGCCAAGGAACTCGATGCTCGCACTGACCTGTTCTCCTTCGGTGCAGTGCTGTACGAGATGGCGACCGGGGCGTTGCCGTTCCGCGGAGAGAGTGAGGGGATGGTCTTTGACGCCATCCTGAACCGTGCTCCTGTTCCCCTCGTTCGACTGAACCCAGACATTCCCCCGAAGCTCGAAGAAATCATCCACAAGTGCCTGGAGAAAGACCGGAGTCTACGTTATCAGCATGCGTCGGACATTCGCACCGACATACAACGGCTGAAACGGGACACGGAATCGCACCAATCTGTTGCAGGAGTGGGATTGGCGGCGTCGAAGGCCGGGCGTGGCACGTGGATCATAATGGCCGTGATTGTGCTTGGGGTGCTCACCGCGGCAGGCTATCTCTTTTCGCATCGCACAGCCACCAAGCTCACGGATAAAGACACCATCGTTCTCTCCGATTTCGACAATAAAACTGGCGATGGGGTGTTCGACGATACGTTGGAGACAGCGCTCAGCATTTCCCTACGGCAATCGCCTTTCCTGAATGTGCTCTCCGATAGCGAGGTCGCAAAGACCTTGCAACAGATGACCCGTCCTGCCGGCGCGAAACTGACGCCCGACGTGGCCCGCGAGCTTTGCCAGAGGGCGGGCAGCAAAGCCTACCTTTCCGGATCGATTGACAGTCTGGGCAGCGAATATGTGCTGGGACTCAAGGCAGTAAATTGCCAGAACGGAGACACGCTGGCGCAGGAACAGGCGACTGCGGCGACCAAGGAGAGAGTGCTAGACGCACTCGGCGAGGCGGCGTCCAAGCTGCGCCGCGAACTGGGCGAATCGCTGGCCACGGTGCAGAAGTTTGATGTTCCACTGGAACAGGCCACTACGCCTTCGCTCGATGCTCTCAACGCCTACGGAACGGCTCTTTCCATCTGGGACAAGAAAGGAGACCGTGCCTGCCTTCCGCTTCTCCAAAGAGCTCTTGATTTGGATCCGAACTTTGCCATGGCGTATGGGGCGATGGCGACGATCTATCACAACCTGGGTGAAGAAGAACTTGCGCGAAAGAACGCTACCAAGGCTTACGAACTCAGGGAGCGGGTGACGGAGGCGGAGAGGCTGTCGATCGAATCGCGGTACTACCTCTACGTAACCGGCGAAGAGGAGAAGGCGGCTCAGGTATACGAATTGGCGGTTCAAAACTATCCCCAATCGGCCGGCGCATTGAATCAGCTTGGCACGACCGCGGGCGAGCTGGGCCGCTATGAACAGGCAGTCAATAGTCTGCGTGCAGCTTTGACCCTCGATCCCACCCGAGCGAGTACGTATTCCAATCTCGCAACCCAGTTGCTGGCTCTGAACCGGGTGGAGGATGCGGCGGCGGTTCTCACGGAAGCCGAAAATCGCAAGTTTCGGACCGAGCAATTATTGCAGGTCAACTACTTGCGGGCGTTTCTTGGCGGCGATAGGGCAGCGATGCAGCGTATCCTCGCGCAATCCTCCGACGTTCCCGGAGCGCAAATGCGCTTACTCACCCAGCAGGCCAATACCGAGGCTTACTATGGCCGCTTCGCAAAAGCCGATGAACTGGCGGGCGCCGCCGCAAACCTTATGCAGCTGGAAGGAGATAAAGAGTCAGCCGCCACTTGCCTCGCCGAAGCCGCCGTCCGCGAGGCCGATGTCGGAAATTCTGCGCTCGCGCGAGCGCGTGTTTCACAAGCGCAAAAACTCTTGCGGGGAGAGGATGTGGTAACGCTGACGGCGCTCGCGGCCGCCCAGATTGGCGACTTGAAGCAGGCGGAAGCACTCGGTCACGAACTCGACGAGCAGTGGCCGAAGGGCACTTTTGTCCAGAGATACTGGCTCCCCGTCATTCGCGCGGAGGTTGACCTTCACCAGGGGCAATCGTCGAAAGCGATTGCCGATCTGGACTCCGCCGCCACGTTGGACTTTGCCAGCCCTCCGCCGCTGTCCGTCACAACCATTTACCCGGCTTACGTCCGCGGCTATGCCTATCTTGCGGCGGGTGATGGAGCCAAAGCCGCCGTAGAATTCCAGAAGCTCATCGACCATTCCGGCATGGTGCTGAATTCTCCGCTCGCGACTCTGGCCCGGTTGGGCCTTGCCCGCGCCTTCGCTCGCAGCGGTGATCCGGTAAAAGCCCTTGGGGCATATCACGATTTCCTCGAACTCTGGAGTGAGGCCGATCCCGACATGCCCGTCCTGAGGGAAGCCAAGGCGGAGTACGCCAAGCTGCAATAGCGGGACTCGCCTACATGCACATCGTCGCGGCTTGCAAGTCCAGAGTCAGCTCATGTAAGTTGCGGAATGGCTGCGCTTTAGCGAATCGGACCGAGGTCATTCCTGTCTAGAATGAACAAGATACTACGCTGGCTGGCAATCGCACTGGTTGGTTTGGCATTGGCTTCCACTCTCGGCTTGCTGTTACGGGACGCAAGAACAGGAGTTGCCCGCGGGCTTTCCGCAGCAACCATTTCAGCTGTGCCGTTGTTGGCCGTGGGGCTGTCGTTCCTAGTGGTTCAGGCGATGGTTCGTCCACGATGGACGGAACTCCTGAAGAATCTGCTGCTTGCGGCGACCTTCCTGCTGTGGGGGGTGGTTCAGCTGATGACGCAGAGCGTATTGTCGAAGCGACTGGGCGACGTTGTGGTTGCACTTTTCGTCGTGGATCTTGCTTGGACGATCTTGGCTAGCGCGAAGTTTACCGGGAAATAGGTCGACGAGGCGGCTCGAAGGGGCGCTTCCAACGACCGGTCGCTTATTGCAGGTAGCCGCCGCCAGCCGGAACTGAAGAAGTAAAGAACGACGACGGGTGGGACGGATCTCGAGTATATGACGGCTCCTTCTGATTGGTATAACCGATTCGAGCCAGAAATGCGTCTTCCTTTGCGTGCGCGTCCGTGACCGCCGCCGGATCTGGATCAAAAGGACCTTCCTCCTGAGCGTGCGGGTCAAGATTCCGGGAGAGTATGTGTCCGAGCCCAGGATAGACGTGAAGTTCGCATGTTCCGCCCATCTGTCTGGCTCGTTCACAAAAACGTTGCACCGCAACCAACGGGGTTTCGGTATCGGCTGCGCCCTCAATGATAAGAATTGGCGGTAGCTTCTTACTGATATTTTCCGCGGGAGAGATGTCCTTCACTGGGGCGCGCGTGCCTAGAAGCACCTGCGGCCAATGGTCGTCGACGATCGAGACCGCGGGCGAGACCAGAATCAAAGCATCGGGAACAGCACTTAGCTTATTTTCCTCCTGGTGAGGAAAGACTGCCGCCGCAGCAGCCAGATGTCCCCCCGCAGAAACTCCATAGATTGCAATCCGATGGGGATCAACGGCCAGATCTTTGGCATTTTGGCGTACCCAACGAACTAGATCTCGCGCATCCGCCATAGCTTCGAGAGGGGTGATACTTTTCTGGTCCGACAGACGGTATTCCCCTGCTATGGCAACCGTCCCTAACCCGACGAACCGCTTGGCGTCGTCGTATGTCCACTCCGGACTGCCAGCGTTCCAGCCGCCTCCGTGAAGCAAGACTATTGCCGGACGCAATTTACCCGGAATGGAGTCTGTCGGCATAAAGACATGGGCTTTGAGCTCGGTCGCACCGACTGTTTTGTAGGTGCGAATGCTCGGCTGAAGGTTGTGCGCTTGAGAATGAGCGATCGTGGAGAGAACAAGAAGCAGCGTGAGAACCAAGGGCACTATTCGTGGGCTGATCGCCCTTCGATACTTCATGGTTAGACCCCTCCTTAAATACCGCTCGCGTGAAGATTCTCTTTGTTCTTTCAACTTCGCCACCACGCTGCAGTCCACTAGCTGGTCAGGGATCGCTGGGCTCTTGCCTGGCTGGCGCCAAGGGAACAGCATTCCGGAGTCGGGAGTATAGCAATGATGAACCATCCCGCCGCCATTTTCTCTTAGCCCCGACCACAGATCGGGCAATCCGCAACCCTTAGCGCCTCCGCTATTTTTCCCGCGGCAAGCCCCCCGTACCAAGCGCTCACCGGCAGGGCGTGCGTCATCCGAACAATTCCACGCGCCCTCCGATAGAGATACGGCCCTCGGTCGGCTCCTCTAAGAGCTTTCTAACTCCAGCCACCGGCAATCCTGCCGAAAAACTGAACATGAAGTCATTGTGTCTGCTTCTTCTGCTCTCGGTAACCTGCACCGCGCAACAGATCATGCCCGGTGCGACGGTCACTTCGCGAGCGCCCCTGCCCGATGCCCCGAGCCATGCCAAACTGTTTAAGCGAACCTTTTTCGCGGCTCATGCCATACTGCTTACATCCGTGGTTTACGACGTGGAGGTCACTCACCAGGGTCTCGCGCACCCGAACTGCGTCGAGGGGAACACGGACCTTTCCTACCATCCCACTCGTGGTCAGCTGTATGCGGAGAACCTTGGAATTGCGGCGGGACTTTCGGCATTCGATTACCTACTTCACCGCAAACATTTCGAGCCTGGGGCCTACACCGGAGCAGTCTACGGCTCCATCCTGCACTTCCACGCGGGAACCGAATGGTTCACACGCGGCTGTTTCAATTAAAAACCCTGAGCCAATGCACGTCCACAGCTTCAGCCCTAACCACGGCCATTCGTGCAGACCGGGACGTACCGATGGTGGTGCATCGCGGCGACTCTCGGAAGCTCGGTAGCATTGGATTGTCAGGGCCGCGCGTTGACCGATCACCACATTTCCACGTCTCTCGCTCGTGATGTTCCTGCGGGACAATCCACAGACCCCAGGTGGGGCACTTCAGTTTTCAGGCTCTTATCCACAGGCCGGCTTTGTGACATTCGTCACAGAATATCTCCGAGGAACGCATTATCCTTCGCCTACATGATTGCTACTTTCTCTCTAGTGGGTGGGCTGTTGCTGGCCTCCAGTGGCAGCCTGCTTTTCGCCAAAAGGATCGGGCTCATGGTGTTGGCGCATTATCCGGAGGTCCCGGCCAGCGTGGAGTCCGCGAACGTTTATCGAGTCTCGGATGAAAGGGAATATCTTGGGGGTGTGATGTACGGCTACGTGGTCGATGGCCTGCACTACTCAGGATGGTGCGCCAGGTACTTCCTCACCGAGCAAGAGGCTTGGGATTTCGTGTCGGATTGCCGTGCTCAGAAACTCACTGTCTGGTACAGGCCAGAAGATCCCCGAGAGTCCCATCTGTTTGGAGCCGCTGGCTCCACCCTGCACGTTGCTTCGCCGGCCCCGAGCGGCGTGAAGAGTCTCGATCGAGTTATCTCTTGACTTGTCCTGGGCTCCTGCTCGGGCACGCACTATGTAGCTGATGATCGTAGCCGGAAGACAAATCTGCTTGCCGCGAACCTATTCTCCGGGTTTATGCTCCCCGCCTTCTTCCCACTAATGGATAAGCAACTAAATGAGAAGCGGCGCCCCGGAGTGGTAGAATGGTTTCCCGCGTCCGACGGCAGGGTGCACGGCGATGCCCAAATTAGGGTTCTCACTGGTCCAGTATTTTCCGAATGCAGTTAGCGGCGAGTTCATCAATATCGGCGTAGTGTTGGTTGATTCCAACAGCGCCGGGTTTATTGATGTGCGCTTCAGGCAGGACTGGCGGTGTGTGCGGTCGTTCGATCCAGAAGCCGATATTGAAGTCTTAGAATCGTTTGCGGCGGAAATGCAACAGACCAAGGATCGCCAAACTCTGCTGCACGCCATGGAAGATTCGTTTTCTAACGCGATTCGCCTTTCTCCGAGAAAGGATTGCCAAACCGACAATCCGCTGGCGGAACTCGAGGCGCTCACCTCACACTATCTCGGCAATGCACTTTTGGCTTAGACGAGGCGCAAGCTCAGCCCGACGGAATGACGGGTACCTAAACCTGCCGAATGCTTTCTTCTGTTTTCTCGATCATCCAGGTAAGCGTCCAGCGGCTTTCTCGACGAGTCTTCAGCCATCTGCGGCGGGACTAGGTCCACCACTCAGCTCGAAGACCCGCGCGCGTTCGCGCGCTCATCGGACCCGCTGGGCCTCTCCCGGCCGACCTCCGGGAGACGATTCCGAGACTCCGTTTCATTGCGCTGTCTAGGCCTGGGAAGTGCCGGGCCATGCCGGAGCTAGGGTGGTGCGGATTGCGTTCAGCAACCGGCCATTGTCCACCGGTTTCTGGAAGAAGGCGGTGGCCCCGGCTTTCAGACTTTTCTCGCGGGAGGACTGCGGATCCCGCGCCGTCAGGATAATGACCGGGATACTGGAAAGCGCGGCGCTCTGCTGCAGGCGTTCGAGTACCACGAAACCGTCCCCCGCCGGCAATCCCAGGTCGAGAATAATCAGATCTGGCCGTTCTTTCTGCGCCATAGAAATAGCGGAAAAGCCATCGGTGGCATAGGCGGTTTCATAGTGGTTGGCTCGCAGACGCAGGTTCAGTCCCCGCCTCAGGTCAGGATCATCGTCAACGATCAGGATCTTTGGTTTCTCCATGTGGGGTTCCTCATCTTTCTCTCCGTGTTTGCGCTTCTCGCGCTATTTTCCAGTTGCAAAGTCAATTCCTGTGGTTAGTGCTTGGTCTTCCGCCGGGGTCGGGTTTTCTCCCCCCAGGGCCCCCTGGGCCAATGCTGTAATACCATCGGCAACTTCCTGCACCAACTTTTCCAGGGGTTTCTTGGTGCCGCCAGGAGGAAGCGAAATCGGAACTGTCGCAATCTTGTAAGAGGCGGTCGCCTTCAATTCCGGGGAGCGGTCGAGTTGCTTGCGAATGCGTTTGGTGAGAATCTCAGCGCCGCTCACGTCGGCCGAGGCCACGATCAAGAAGGTTTCCCCTTGAGGCGCAGTTTCAAGAGCGGGCAGGAGTACATCCTTGGCGGGCACAATGCAGGTTCGCAGCAGTTCCCGGCAGAGGTTGCAGGTGTCGGTCCAGTCGCCCGCGCCTGTCTCCCATTGTGGTGCAAGGTCCACGCGCACCAGGGTGAGGGCATCCCGCAGGTGTCCTTGCTCGCTGATAATCGGCAGCAGGATTTGGGAAAGGGAAAAAAGCGGCAACGTAAAAGAGAACACACTGCCATGGTCGGGACGATTCTCCACCCAAATCCGCCCGCCGTGAAGGCGCACTAGCTCCTGCACAATGTACAGTCCCAAACCCAAACCTTTGCGGCTGTTGTCAATGGCGTTTGTGTCCTGAAACAGACGCTCGAAAACCAACGCCTTTGCCTCCGGGCTGATGCCAGGGCCGCTATCGGTCACCGAAAGGTAGACGGAGGCTGAGTCGGCCTCCACCAGGTAAGCTCTCACCTGCACGGATCCCCCGGCCGGAGTGAATTTGATGGCGTTATCAATCAGGTTGATCAACACTTGCAGAACCCGGCTGGGATCGGCTTGAACCAGTGGAATTTTGTCTTCGATAGACACTCCCAAGCTGATCTTTTTTGCCTGCGCGGTGGCTTGCAGCATGGCGGAAGCCTGTTCGACCACACCGGCGATGGCAATGCAGCGGGGTTCGATGCGGATTTTTCCCGACTCCGCGCGCGTGGTCTCGAGCAGATCGTCGATCATCGAATGCAACTGCTGCGCGCTGCGCAACACGGTCTCCAGATGACCGCGTTGTTCGGGAGGAATTGGTCCGGCGAGCCCGTCGAGCAGAATGGTGACAAATTGATGAATGGAGCTCAGGGGGGTACGCAACTCATGCGAAACGTGCGACAGAAATTGATCCTTGAACTGCAACTGCTGCTTGCGGCTCATATCGAGCGAAGTCCGCAGCGCCTGACGCTCGATGGCATAACGCATGGCGCACGCCAGTTGCTTGCTATTGAAAGTGCCCTTGACCAGGTAATCCTGCACTCCCTGGTGCAGGGCGTTGGTCGCGAGTTCTTCGTCGTCATGACCGGAGAGCACCACGACGGGCACCCCGGGCGCGTTCTTCAGCAGACTGCGAAAGGTTTCCGCTCCGCGGCTGTCGGGAAGGTTGAGATCCAAAAGCACCACGGCCGGAGGCTTTTCGCTCATGGATGTCAGCCCAGCCGATAGGCGGTCGACGCAGGAAACGTCGAGCCCCGAGTTGCCCTCCACCAGCCGCAGGCGGACCAGATCAGCGTCGCCCGGGTTATCTTCAATCAACAAAACTCGCGTCGGTTGATCGGTCACTTGTCCTCCTTGCGCAGCAGGCGTGCGCAGCCAAACCAGAATGCACTGATGGATTCGACCGCGGAAACAAAATCGTGCAGGTTCCCGGGCTTTCTGACGTAGCTGTTGGCGCCGAGTTCATAGCTGCGGGGGACGTCGAGGCCGGCCCGAGAGGCGCTGAATACCGCGACCGGCGTGGTGCCTAGGAATGGGTCCGCTTTCACCTCGGCCAGCACTGCGCGGCCGTCCTTCCGCGGCATGTTCAGATCGAGGACGACCAGGTCAGGGGAAACCTCGTGCGCGTACTTTCCCAGGCGATAGGGGACAGCCATCGCCTGTTCGCCATCGGCGACGGCGCGGACCTGACTTGGCCAGGGGCTCCGTGCCAAGGTGTCCCGGGCAGGATCTGTGTCCGCGGGATTGTCGTCGGCCAATAGAACTTGAGGAATACTGTTCATGAGTGCATGGCTCCCTGGGCTCGGTCTGGGGCGGGTGGAGTGCTGCGGGCAAGGTGAATTTGAAGGTTGCGCCGGGTCCCTCGTGAGAGTCCACCCAGATTTTTCCGCCGTGTTGTTCGATGATCTGCTTGCAGATGGCCAGGCCGATTCCGTTGCGTGGTCGTGCTCGGCGGGGACGGTCTGCCCGCTTTTCCCTCGGTCACAGTTCCAGAAGACGCCGCGAGGGTGAGCGAACTTCGGTCGGCGTGCCGCGCCAAGCGCGGGAGAGGCGGTGGTGTCAGATGTTCCAAAGAGTCTCGTCTCCTCGGTTTCCATCCCGGAAAGCGAGCCACTGCGGCTTCCAGGAGAAGGCTAGTTCGTGCCACCTCAAGGCCCATGAACCCCAGGGTGGTGGCCAGGGCGAGCGCCCCTAACCGGTGGACCAATCCGTCATCAGACTGAGGCATCATGCGGTACAAGTCGCTGCTGGCAAGGCCGGGGGGAAGAACCATGCGCCCAAAGGGTAGAGGCGCAGTTCCGGCATCTGTAGTTAGCATCGGCGGAGCCGGGATAGGCCTTTAGCAGGGAAGGCTGTGGGATCATCCGAAAGACGAGACTGGGCAGGAGCCACGGGCCCACGCTGTAGTCCGAACGGCCATTGTCCGGTGGAGCGGAAAGGGGGCGCTGCTAATGAAGAACCTCCCTTCAGCCGAAGAACCCGAGTGTAGTTCTTTGTCGGTTTCAGGAGTTTCAACCGCCGCGCGGACCGACTAAGTTCTCAACCTCAGGAGCGCACAGAATGGCGGATCGGCCTACCGAATGGAAGGGCTTAGAGAATGCGCCGCTCAGGGCTCGGCTGACCGGCGCTGACCCCATTCCGGTTCCCAAAGCGGAACCGAGTCCCCGCGCTTTACGTGCGCCTTCGTGGAGTCGCGCCGAAGTTCTCGATCGGCTGGGGGGCGATGAAGAACTACTGCAGGAGTTATGTCAGATCTTTCTGAAGGAATCGCCGAGACTGATGGAAAAACTGCGGCAGGGAATGGCCAGCGGCGACGCCGAGGCCGTACAACGCGCCGCTCACAGCCTGAAGGGCGAGGTCAGTTATCTGGCCGCGAAGGGTGCATCCCAGGCGGCTCGGCGCCTGGAGGACATGGGACGCGAACGAGATCTTTCGGCGGTCTCTGAAGCCATCCGGCTGATGGAGCGGGAACTGGACGGCTTGCGCCGGGCGATCGAGGATGATGCCGACAGGACACGGCGATGATCGCTGCGGCACCTAACGGCATTCTCCACCTGGGCTCGCCGGAAAAGCCGCGGCCTCTCGACGCAGTGCTCGTGGCCGAGGACGATCCCGTCTTTCGCCACGTGCTCGAGTATTGGCTGAAGAAGTGGGACTATCGCGTTACTTCGGTTGAGAATGGGCTCGACGCCTGGAATATCCTGCAAAAGGCTGATTCTCCGCAGATGGCCATCCTCGATTGGATGATGCCCGCGATGGATGGTGTCGAGCTCTGCCGCCAGCTCCGCCGCCATGAAGGCCAACGCTATCATTTCGTGCTATTGGTGACTTCCAAGGACGACAAGCAGGATGTGGTAGTCGGTTTGAGCGCGGGGGCAGACGACTACCTGACCAAGCCATTCAACGTGGATGAACTACGGGCTCGCATCCGGACCGGGGAGAGAATCCTCCATCTGCAAGATGCTCTCATCCGGGTCCACGAAGCCCTCCGGTTTGAGGCTGCGCACGATCCGCTCACCGGCTTGTGGAATCGGGGAGCGATTCTGGAATTGCTCGAGCGCGAAGTGCAGCTCCACCAAAGAACCGGCAGCGCTCTCGGTTTGATGATGGTGGATCTGGACCACTTTAAGCAGGTCAATGACACCCAGGGGCACATGGTGGGTGACGTCGTACTGCGCGAGTCAGCCCATCGTATGGCGGCCTCAGTCCGCAACTACGATTGGGTAGGGCGCTATGGAGGAGAGGAATTCCTGATCGTGGTTCCGGGCTGTGACGCCGACGCTCTGCTGGCCAGCGCGGAAAGGTTGCGCGCCTGTATCGCCGACCCGCCGGTCGAAACTACCGCCGGCCCGGTAGCGATGACTCTCAGTATTGGAATTGTTTCGGCGATGCCGCCCAGCCCATCCGCGCCTAACCTCGAGAAGCTTCTGTATGCCGCCGACCTAGCACTGTACAAGGCCAAGGCCAACGGGCGGAACCGAGTGGAGATGGCTGGGATATCGCGGGCGGTGGGGCAACACTAAGGCCGCTGCGACTCTCAGGTGCCCGCGCGCCGCCAAAGGCTCGCCCTTCCGGTATGGGCGAGCCGCGAAGCGGGGAGGGGCAAGTCCCAATTTCGAACCGGGCCGGGGCATTCCCGAATTTGCTATCCTCGCGGCCCCCAATCTGCTAATCTAAATATGCGTTTGGTTTGAAATCGGTTGTGAGCAGCTTCTTGCAAATCAGCTAGTACCTGCCCTTAGTACCTCCGACTCCCTTCCAGCGTAAATAATCGAAAAGGATACAAGCAACAAAATGGCAGAACAAGGAACAGTAAAGTGGTTTAACGACGCCAAAGGCTACGGCTTCATCAGCCGGCAAAGCGGCGAAGATGTTTTCGTGCATTTCTCGGCTATCCAAGCNNGGTTGGCAGGCGGAAAACGTCCGTCCGCTGTAAGGCGACGGCAGTTCCTGCCGCGTTGTCCGGCACATTCCTGAACCAAACCAGGTGAGAGGCAGTGCCTAAGGTCCGCGCCTGACTTGTACGTCGCATTTAAGTGATGCGACGTTCACGGCAGGCGTGGGACTATTTTCCTGCAACCCCCATCCGAGCAGGAACGGAAGCCGAAAGGATTGCTGAATGCAGGATGAATCCAAGGGCGCGTTCGCCGTTATCCGGTTTAACTTCTTGACTTATGCGGCGGGCGGCGTCATGGCGGTAGTGAAAGGCCGGGTCAATGCTCTCGCCACGATCAGCCAATTCGAAGCCGGGCAGAGTGCGGAAGACCGGCAAGCCGGCTGGCGCTACTTCCTGGAAAAAACCGATCTGAAGCCGGGAATGGATCCCGGTCAGGCCACCAGCCTTCGTCAGATGCATCTTGATCTTCGGGAATCCGAAGCCTGAAGCTCCCTCGATCGTCGTCCGGTTTCCTCGGCAAGACCCCGATTTCCGCCAGCTCACGAAATACCCAATCCCACGCTGTAGTTGCTTCGCCCCTGTCTTAGGTATTCCCTGCGATCGCTTTCACGGGTGCTTCGCGGGCATCGCCGAACTGCGCCGGTCTGGCTCCTTTGTGGAAAACGGGTGGCACGTTGGTGGGGTCAAATGGCACGTCCGTGCCATTTCCAGGCAGCCGGAGAGGACATAACCTCATGAACGAGCAGTTCTGGGGGAGGGCTGCCCGGGCGTCCGTTGACTCGCGAGAGTCGGGGCGCTCTTTTTATTTGGCGCCGGGTTATTTGGCGCCGGCGGCGTTCCCTAGGTCATCCCGCTCGCCGCCCCCCTGAACCGCACGGGTTTGACTTCCCTATCGGCGGTACTTACCCATCCAATCGGCCTCATTGAGGACGTGACTTTGCATGGCCTGTTCTAACCGGGCGCGTGTCGATCCGGGCTTGAGGCCAAGCTTGCGGTCGAGGGCATAGAGCTTGAAAAAGTATCGATGCGCTTTGCCGGGTGGTGGGCAGGGTCCTCCATAGCCGATTTTCCCGAAGTCGTTGAGCCCCTGGCGTCCGCCGTCGGGCAGTTTGTCCATCAGCTTGCTCACGCCTTCGGGCAGAGAACGGGTGGTCGGCGGCAGATCGAAGAGCACCCAATGCGTCCAGGTGCCAACCGGGGCGTCAGGGTCATCGGCGATCAGCGCAAAGCTCTGGGCGCCAGGCGGGGGATTCGTCCAGGAAAGTTCCGGGGAGACATCGGCGCCGTCACAGGTGAATCTCTTCGGGATGTACCCGCCATTCGCGAAGCTGCTGCTCGAAATGGGGAGGGCCATCGCGCCGGCTTCGGGCGAGGGGCTCGAAAAGAAGGGCCCATTCCAGGGGCTGCGGAGAATGGCTCGAGCCCCGCCGGCCACAAACAGAACAGCCGCGCCGGCCAGTGCGAGTGCGGACCGGACTCGCCTTGCCTTCACGGTCCGCTCCCGTCAGCTGGAATGGTCAGTAGGTAGAGATGGTGAAGTTTACGGTAATGCGAGCCTCGGTTTCGACCGGCTGGCCGCCTTCAAAGTATGGCCGGAAGCGCCACTGCCGCACCGCATCCATCGCGGCGGTAGAAAGAATGACCGGGCCGCTGAGCACCCGCAGGTCCTGGATCGCGCCTTCCCGGCCGATCAAAGCCTGCAATACAACCGACCCCTGCACCTTCATCTGCTTAGCGAGCATGGGGTAGTTCGGCTCCACCGGTCGCTCGACCATGTGCGCCGTATCGGGAGAAAGACGAACCCGTTCGCCGGCGTTGGTCGCGACAGTGGGGCCGCCTGGCACCATGGAGTTGGTTTGGCTGGCTGAGGCCGCTGCCGATGGAGAATCGGAGTCAGCCTGCAGATCCACCTTAACGGAGTGGTTCGTCGGCAGAACTGTTTGGTGCTGACCACCGGCCACGACTTCGATTTCAAGCGGCGGCAGCGCGGCGCGGTTGCTCGCGACAATCGTCGGACCCGAGGCCGCGGGCACGCTGGCCGCAGCCGTGTGATCGGAGTGCGATTTGGTCTTGTTGGAGTGCGGAGCCGACGTCGCGGGCGGTGCAGTCTCGGCGACCGGCTCGCTCGCAGCTGTTTGGTCGGGCGTCGCTTCGTCCGCCGAATCCTCGGTAGTTGCTGGAGCGGAGCCTAGCCAGAATTGTCGATCTTTCACCACGACAACAACCAGTGCGGTCAGCAGCAGGGCAAGCGCGATATGCATCTGGCGACGCTGCTTTTGTTGTGTTCCCGATTCGGGCGAAATCCCGCCTTCTACGTTTGTGTTTTCCTCGAACGGCATGGTGCCATTCCTTCCCGGGGGACCGCCAGTCAACCTGACTGCTTAAGTATGCCTCGAAACCCGCACCGAAGCCAGTCAGAAGCGACATTTGCCCCGCTAGTTTTTCGCAATTTCTGGTTACTCGGCAAGTGACTTCGGTCACCTCGAGGGGGCGGAGAGGGACATTCGATCCGCCTGTATCTGGTTGGGAACGGGCCACATAGGGGCGCGAATCCGACCTTATCGTGGTAACTTTTCTCATTCCTGCACATCGCATTTGCAACCGAGGCGGAGCATACTATCCCGGGGAGCAGCCGTGGAGCCACAGATGAACAGTCGAAAATTCGGGCGCCTGAGCCGGCGGGAATTGCTCAAGCTGACGCCGCTCCTCGGGCTCGGCGCATTTGCCATCCCCAAGCTCCAGAACCGCCTGCTGGCGGCGGGTCTCGGCTTCAGCGACTGGGCGTCGGCGCGGTTGTTCCGCCAGGGCCATCTGGCGCCTACTTTCGAAACTGCCGAGCTGACGCCGTTTGCCCGGTTCCCGATCAACGACTACGACGTGGATGACCCCGGCGTCGATTTCGAAAAGTGGACGCTCGCCGTCGCGGGTGCGGTCGGGAAGCCCGGGAACTATAGCCTGGCCGAGATCCAGGCCCTGCCCCAGTTCCGCCACAATACGCGACACATTTGCGTCGAGGGTTGGGACGTGATCGGCCGTTTCGGTGGTGCCCGCCTCTCCGACTTTCTGCGCTCGATCGGCGCCGATCTCAGCGCACGCTTTGTGACCGTCGAATGCGCCGACGACTACTACGAGTCGCTCGATATGGCTACCGCGCTGCACCCGCAGACCCTGCTCTGCTATGAAATGTACGACCAGCCGCTCACCCGGGAACACGGGGCGCCGCTGCGGCTGAACATTCCCACCAAGATCGGTTATAAACAGGCCAAGTACCTGACCGACCTGAAGGTCACCAACGTTCTGCACAAGGTCGGCTACTGGGAAGACCAGGGTTACTCGGACTTTTACGGCCTGTAGCGACCGGAAGGAAAGCCAAGGCGTGCCCGAAACCGTGATCGAAATCGAGTCGTTGCAAACCGGCGAGATTCATCCCGCCGTCTACGAGCATCCCTGGCCGGTGCGTTTTTGCCACTGGCTGAACGCCGGGTCGTTGTTTGTGATGGTAGCCAGTGGGCTGCAAATCTTCCGGGCGTTTCCGAGCTTCGGCGCGAAGATTCCCCAGAAGGATCTGTTGCACTGGCCGAAGGGAATGGCCTTGGGCGGTTGGCTGGGGGGCGGATTGCAGTGGCACCTCAGCTTCTTGTGGTTGTATACGGCAACCGGCGCCTTTTACCTGGGATACCAGATTTTCAGCGGAAACTATCGCCAGGTACTGTTTCTGCCGCAAGACATCCGCGGGGTCTGGCCGATGGCACGGCACTATTTTTTCTTCGGACCCAAACCGCCCCTGCGCGAACCCTACAACCCGCTGCAGAAGCTGGCCTACACCTCGGCCATCGGGCTGGGGGTTCTATCCGTGCTGAGCGGATTCGCCGTCTGGAAGCCGGTGCAATTTTCCTGGCTGGCGTGGTTGATGGGGGGATTCCATCTGGCCCGGCTTTGGCATTTTCTGGTCATGTGGGCGATTCTGTTTTTCCTGTTCGGACATTTGGTCATGGTCGTGCTCCATGGCTGGAACAATTTCGTGTCGATGTTGACGGGATGGAAAAAGGATCCCGACTACGCGCCTCACTGATTGCGGCCGCTCGGGAAAATTGCGATGGCAATGGTCGTAGGATCGAGTTCGGTGGAGAAGCCGGTTCCCGAGGAGACGCGCGAGCAGGAATTGATCCGGCGCATCCTGAGCGGAGAGCCGGAGAAATTCTATGAACTGATTCGGCCTTTGGAACGCCGAGTCTATGCCGCAGCCTTCGCCATCCTGCGCAACCCAGCAGACGCCGAGGATGCGGCGCAGGAGGCGATGCTCAAGGCCTTTGCCAACTTGCGGCAGTTTCGGGGGGAGGCGCGCTTCAGCACCTGGCTGATCCAGATTGCGGTGAACGAAGCGCGCATGCGGCGGAGAAAGGAGCATGCGGAGGTGATCGAACCGATCGGGGAACGCGAAGATGCGGACGGCGTCTATACCCCGCGCGAGTTTGCGGATTGGCATGAAATTCCGTCCGAGGCGCTCGAGAGGAGGGAAGTTCGCGAGCTGCTGCTCGAGGCGCTGGCTTCGCTCGGAAGCAAGTATCGAGAGGTGTTTGTGCTGCGGGATGTCGAGCATCTGTCGATCGCAGAAGTCGCGGAAAATCTGGGCATTTCGACCGCCTCGGTGAAGACCCGCCTGTTGCGAGCCCGCTTGATGCTGCGCGATCTGCTGGCCCCCAAGCTGACCGGGGGATGGTTCAGCCGCTTAGGTTTTCAGAAGGGAAACAAGCCATGGTAGTCACCTGTGAGCGAGTTTGGCCGGAGATCTCCAATTATCTGGAGGATGACGTCGATCCCGGATTGCGGGCCGCGATGGAGGAGCACTTCGGGCAGTGCAAACGCTGCACCGCGGTGCTTCAAGGCACGCGCAACCTGGTCCAGTTGTATGGCGACGATCGTCTGGTCCGCGCTCCCCTCGGCTACAGTTGGCGTTTGCGCGGAAGGCTCGGCGAGATTATGCCGGGCCGCCGAGGCACGGCATTGGGTTGGCTGGTAGCCGTCGCCGCAGGCGCGCTGATCGCGGGAAGCTTGAGCATCCTCAACTCCGCGGCCCGCACGCAGCCGGGATTGCAGTCCATGCATGCCCAGTCCGGTCGAGCGATTCCCGACAATCTGGTGGTGCTCGTCTCAACCGGCGGCCGGGTTTTCCACGTTGCCGGTTGTACCTTCATCCACAATAAAGAAGGCGGGGTCCGTTCGATGGCAGCCGCGGAGGCGATCCGCGAGGGGTATGTGCCCTGCGTGCGTTGTCTCGGTCAATACTTATCCGGGGTGGCGCGGGCGCTCCTAGAGGGACACGCCTGGGTTCTGGCCTAGGCTTTCAATCGAGGGCGAGACCGCGGCGGGAAAATCGGCGGCTCAGCAGGCCAGTTGCTCGCGCCGCAGCTTCAGACCGTGCAGGTTGCCGAGGATGGTGACGGCGATCGATTCGGTGTGAAAAAACTCGTCGGCGAGTTGCTTCAGATCGAGGGCGGTGACGGCCTCGATTTTCTCAATCAACTGGTCCATCCCGTAGAAGCGGTCGAAATACATCGCCTGGCGGGCCAGGTTCGACATGCGCGCCGTCGAAGACTCGAGCGACAGCATCAAGCTGCCTTTCAACTGGTCCTTCGAGCGCCGCAGTTCTTCTTCCGGAACCGGATCCGATTTGAGCTTCGCGAACTCCGAGACGATGCACTGCACCACCTTCAGCGCCGATTCGTGCGAAGTCCCGGCATACACCGACAGGCAACCGGTATCGCGGTATGGATTGAGGTCGCTGTAAATGGAATACGCCAACCCCTGACGTTCCCGGATATTTTGAAACAGGCGCGAACTCATTCCCCCGCCGAGCAGCGTGTTCAAAATATAAGAGGCATGCCGTTTTTCGTGGGCGATGGGATGCGAGGGCACGCCCACGCAAATCTGCACCTGCTCGAGGGCCTTCTTGTTGCGCAGGACAATGCGGGGCACCACTTTGGGCGGTCCCCCGTGGGATCCGTTTTTCCGGGGATTCATCTTCCCGAAGTGCTTGATCGCGAGCTCGACGAACTGCTCGTGCTTCAGATGGCCGGCGGCGCACACGATCAAATTGCCGGGAATAAAACGCTGCCCGTAGGAATCGAGAACGCTCGCCTGCTCGAACTTTTTCACCGTCTCCTTGGTCCCGAGAATGGGCTTGCCCAGGGGATGGTCCTTCCAGAAGTTCTGGGTGAAAATCTCGTGCACCAGATAGTCGGGGCTGTCCTCATCCATCTTGATTTCTTCCAGGATCACGCCCCGCTCGCGGCTGATGTCCTGCACATCGAAGATGGGATTCAGCGCCAGATCGCCGAGAATTTCCATGGCGATGGGCAGGTGCTCATCGAGCACCTTCATGTTGAAGCAGACGCACTCCTTGGCGGTGAAGGCGTCCATATTGCCGCCAATCGAATCGACCTGGCGGGCAATGTCCTCGGCGGAACGGTGCTTGGTCCCTTTGAAGACCATGTGCTCGATGAAATGGGAGATCCCATTCCATTGCGGGTCCTCGTCCCGCGACCCGGTCTTGATCCATATCCCGATGGAGACGGAGCGAATGTGCTGCATCTCTTCGGTGAGAATGGTCAGCCCGTTGGGCAATACTTCCCGTCGGATGTTGTCAGAGTCTCCAACCATAAGCGCTTTTTACCGAAGCCGGCGGCCGAACGTCGCCCGCGCCACCTCGTAATGGGGTATTGTTGCACACTGGGCGCAAGGCGTGCGCATCTCTACATTATCCTTTTATAATCAATCACTTACGTAACTCGCAAATCCACTCTTCCCGCCCCCGGGGATTCTGGGTCGGCGATTTCTTCTACAATCAAAGCTGGGCCGCGGCCCATCCCTTTGCCATGAGCGACGCCAAACCACTCGCCCTGCTGGGCCTGACTCTTGAGGAGCTGCGGGCGGTTGTCGAGCGCTTCGGCCAGCCCTCCTACCGCGCCCGGCAATTGTTCGACGCCCTCTACGGCCAGCGCGTGCAGTCGGCGGAACAGATTTCGACGCTCCCCCTCGAGTTTCGGCGCAGCCTGGGCGCAAGCGAATTTTCGCTCGGCGGGCCCCGCATCGAAAGGAAATTCGTCTCCTCGGACGGGACGGTCCGCTACCTGATGGCCTTCGCCGACGGCCAAAGCGTGGAAACCGTGTGGATGCCCGAAGGCGATGGGGGCGAAACCGGCGACGGGAGCGAGGCGGGCGCGCCGCCGCGCGGCTGGGACCGTGCCACCGTCTGCGTCTCCAGCCAAGTGGGCTGCGCCGTCGACTGCCGCTTCTGCCTGACCGCGCTGCTTGGAGTCAAGCGCAACTTGACGGCGGGAGAGATGGTGGGCCAAGTCTCTGCCGTGCTCAATGACCAGCATGTTTCCCCGCCCGAAGACCGCGTCAACCTGGTTTTCATGGGCATGGGCGAGCCTTTTCTCAACTACGAAAGCTTCATGAAAGCGGTTCTGCTGCTGATTGAGGGCGTGGGCATTCCGGCGTCGCGCATGACGGTCTCAACCGCCGGCATCGTGCCGCGCATTTACGATTTTGGCGCCGAACCGGTCCGTCCGAAGCTGGCCATTTCGTTGAACGCGCCGAATGACGAATTGCGCGCCCAGCTCATGCCTCTCAATCGCAAATGGAACCTGGAGAAGCTGATGATGGCGGCGCGCGAATTTCCTCTGCGGAATCGCGAAAAGCTTACCTTCGAGTACGTTCTTCTTGACCAGGTGAACGACTCGGAGGAAAACGCCCGGGAGCTGGCCGAACTGCTGCAGGGGGTGCGGGCCAAGGTCAATCTGATCGCGCTCAATCCCGGGCCGGGCATCTCTTTTGCCACCCCGGCGGAGGAGCGCGTCGAGCGCTTCCAGAGCATCCTGACCGCCGCCCGAGTGCCCGCCTTTGTCCGCCGTCCCCGCGGACGCGATATCTACGCCGCCTGCGGACAACTGAAGCGCACCCTCGAGCTCGCCGAGCCGGGCTGAGCCTCTCGGGGGGACGGGACGGCGGCCAAGTTTCGCTTGCTCTTCCCATTCAATATCACTAAGATCCGTGGCATCCTCACCGCATAACGGTTGTCCCCATTGTTATTCCCGCTGCTTCGACAACGATCTTTCTGGCGGCTTCGAGCCCCGGCGGACCCAGGCGAAATACGCCGCGTCGAGCGTTGGCTGGCCGCGGCTCGGGTTTTCCTGGCCGGGTCCGCCCTGGTCGCCATCCTGATCGATCCGGGAGAGATCCGTTACTCGGTGTGGGTTTCCGGATTGCTGGCCTTCTACATCACCCAGAGTTTTCTGGTCATTGTGCTGCTGCGGCGCCGGCGGGAATCAACCGAATCCTTCCGCCTGCTGGTGCACGGCGCCGATATCGTGTGGCCGGCGCTGATCTCCATTTTTGTGGTGGGTGTCGGGAACCCGTTCTTTCTGTTTTTTGTTTTTGTTCTGGCCGCCGCCGCCTACCGCTGGGGAATGTGGGAGACGGTGGGGACCGCGGGTGTGGCCCTGGTGCTGCTGTGGGCCGAGAGCCTGATTTTTCATCTGGGATTCCTGGCCTGGCTGGATGGCGTGCTTCTGGCGCACCATTTAGCCGCGCTGAAGGTAAATCCGGTGGACTTTGTGCCGAAGGCCCTGTTCATGCGCTCGGTGTACCTGCTGGTGCTGAGCCTGCTCCTCGGCTATCTGGCGGAGCAGCAAAAACAACTGCGGGGAGAAAAAGCGGTGATTGCGCGCGCCCTGGGCCTGGCCCGGGTCGAAGCCGGCATGACCGGCACCATGCAGGAAATCCTCGGCGATTTGCTCTCCACCTACGGGGCGAAGCAGGCGCTGATTGCCTCCCTCGAAGCCAACAGCCAGCTGGTCTTCCTGGGTGATATTCGCGCCTTGAGCGGGGCTCCGGCGGTTTTCCAATGGCAGGAAACCTCGCCCTCAGACCAGCTCACCTACCTGTACGCGTCCCCGGATGAAGCCATGTATGTCGAGCGCGCCAAACACGGTCCGGCTCGGCTGGTGGGGTTGGACGCAGACGGAGCCCGGGTGAAAGAGGTTTCGCTGGCTTTTCTCGACGGGCTGGGGAAACGCCATCAATTCAAGAGCCTGGCTACGGTTTCCTTCCTCTTCGGACGCGAGTGGTCGGGTCGCATTTTCCTGCTCGACCCTACCTTTGGTCGTGATATCGAGGAAGAGCTGCGCTTCCTGCAGGAATACGTCCGCCGGGTCGGACCCGCGGTTTACAATGTGTACCTGTTGCGGCGTTTGCGGCGGCGGGCCGGCGCGCTCGAGCGCGCCCGCTTTGCCCGGGAGCTGCATGACGGAGCCGTACAGTCGCTCATCTCGGTCGAGATGCAGGTTGATGTGTTGCGCCGCCAATCCTCGAGCGACCCGGCACGGACTCCTCAGGAACTAGGGCGGATTCAAGGGCTGCTTCGCGAGGAGGTTCTCAAGCTGCGGGAACTCATGCAGCAGATGAAGTCGCTCGATGTGGATGCGAAGCGTCTGCTGCGTCTGCTGGCGGACACGGTCGAGAGATTCCAGCGGGAAACCGGCATCTCCGCCCGCTTCGTTTCCGAGGTGGAGGAGGTCGACATGCCGCAGGGGGTGTGCCGCGAACTGGCCCGCATCGTTCAGGAGGGTCTGGTTAATGTGCGCAAGCACAGCGGGGCGCGCAAGGTGCTGGTCCGGCTGGGGGTAATCGCCAGCCACTGGCAAGTGGTCATTGAGGATGATGGCTCCGGCTTCCCCTTTTCCGGACGGCTGACCCAGGCGGAACTCGATTCGATGGGCAAGGGCCCAGTAGTGATCAAGGAACGTGTCCATTTGATTGCGGGCGAACTCACGATAGAATCAAACCCCGGCCGGGGTTCGCGGCTGGAAATCAGCTTCCCGCAGAAGCCGGAAATCGTGTATGGAAAATAAGAAATCACAAGCCATTCGTATTCTGATTGCCGACGACCATCCCATTTTCCGCGACGGCCTGCGCCGACTGCTCGAGGCCGAGCCCAAGTTCACCGTGGTCGGGGAAGCCTGCGACGGGGCCGAAGCCGTGAAGCTGGCCCGGCAACTGAAGCCCGACATCCTGCTTCTCGATCTGGCCATGCCCCGTCATCCCGGGCTCGAAGCCCTGCGCGAAATGAACACCAATACCGGGTCACATTCGGTGCGCATCATTCTGCTCACCGCCGCGGCCGAGAAAAATCAGATTGTCGAGGCTCTGCAGCTCGGGGCGCGAGGCGTGGTTCTGAAGGATTCCGCCACCCAGCTGTTGTTGAAGAGCATCGATACGGTGATGGCCGGGGAATATTGGGTGGGCCGGGAAAGTGTCTCGAACCTGGTGCAGTATCTGCGGACCCTGGTGCAGTCTTCGGGAGAAGAGGCGCGGCAAAGAAAATTCGGGCTGACCCCCCGGGAACTGGAAATCGTGGCGGCGGTGGTGGCCGGCTATGCCAACAAGGAGATTGCGGAGTATTTCAAGATCAGCGAGGACACGGTCAAGCACCACCTGAGCAATATTTTCGACAAACTGGGGGTCTCGACCCGCTTGGAGTTGGCCCTGTTTGCGGTCAACCAGTCACTGCCGCTTAAGACAATTGCCTAACCGCGTATAGCACTTTCGTGCCGGTGCCCGGCACCCCTGGGCTACTGGACAGCGAACCATGACCGAACTATCATAACCGAGTCAGCTCAGCAATTTGGCAGTGATCAGTGGCGCGTTTTCCACAGGAAACACCAGCGCACATTGGTCGAATCTAACCGAGACGCGCAACTGCGCACGGAGGGCACCTCGTGAGAATGTTCTTAGAACAACTTTGGTCCGATGAACGCGGTCAGGATATTGCCGAGTACGCCGTAATGCTGGCGGTCATTCTAGTGATCGTCGTCGGCACCATCCGCCTGATTGGCTCAAACGCCAACAACGTGTTCTCGCAAGTTTCAAGCGCGATTCCTCAATAACGTCGGAGACTGGGTTTCGCCAGTCTCCGAGGTTTCCCGCCTAACCCTGGTGGCCCAAGGGTAGCGTTGCGTGTCGTGGAACGCTGTCCGTCGCCTGTCCCGTTGGTCTCGCCCCCGGAGTCATGGAATGCTCACCCGTTCTTACCTAAAACCCCGCTATTGAACTGGGGCGGTCTGCGCCACCCGGTCAGCGCTCGAGCTCGAGAGCCGGGTCAAGTAGGGGAAAAACGGCGTGATCTCAAATGGCATCTTTTCCCGGGATGTGGTGAGCGCCACCGGCTTCGACTTCACCAGCTCCACTCGCCCGCTCCAGGGATCGAGCCGGATGCGTGCCCCCAGGGGCAAGGCGGCGATTTGGTCGGTTTTTCTGGCCTCGAGCGGAGGAGCCGCATTGAGCACGGCCGACATGCGGATGGCCTTCCCATTGGCCAGGCTGCTGCCCAGATGGGGCAGGATCAGATTCCTGAGTTCGGAGGCATGCGCCTCGAGCTCTCGCAGGAATAGTCCTGCATTGCCCAGTTTGTCCTTATAGGGAGAGTTGCTGAGCAGTTCGAGCGCTTTCTGGTCGGCCGCCTCTTCTTCGGCCGAATCGCGCGCGAAATCGAGCCGCTCAAAGGTTTGCGGATCGGGGAAAAACATGCGGTCATTGAATGCGAACTTGGTGTCGAGGGCGT
>PKYX01000415.1 GCA_003132825.1 Acidobacteriaceae bacterium | reverse complement strand
AGCGCCACCCAGACACCGTCCATCAGGCGGGGCGCGAAGGGGACGTAGTTGATGGAATAGACCTCGGGAGCGAGGGTCAGCAGATGATAGTGTCCGCCGACCCAGGAAAGCGTATAGCCGAGGACCAGTCCGAGGGAGGTGCCGAACACTCCGATCAGCAAACCCTGGGCAATGAAGAGGCTGCGTATTTGCGATTTGCGAGTGCCCATCGACATNNCCGATGGTGATGAAGGTGACCAGACGCTCCATGCGAAGAGCGTGAAACAGCGCCTTGTTTTGCTCCATCCAGTTCGTGGTCATAAAACCCGGCCCGGCGGCCCGCTCCAGTTGATCGGCGACCCGAGCGGCCTGGTAGATGTCATCGATTTTGAATTCGATGACGGCAATTTCGTCTCCCAGGCCGAACAGCCTTTGCGCGTCGGACAGGCGGGTGAAGGCCCAAGAACTGTCGTAGTCGAAGAAGCCGGAGTTGAAGATGCCGGCTACGCGGAAGCGGGTATATTTGGGAACCATCCCGAAGGGAGTGAGTTCTCCCTGGGGGCTCGTGACCAGCACGACCGATCCCATGGTTGCTCCCAGGCCGTCGGCCATGTCCTGGCCGAGGAGAATGGGCGGCATGGCGGCTCGGCGCTCCCCGGCGCCCTCGATCGAGGACGCTCGATCGGCGGCCGCGAGGGCCTTGGCGTCCTGGCCCGCGAGAGTGGAGGCGGGCGGGGGAGGAGGAGGCTGCCCTGCGGCGGGGTCGAGCGCGTCCGCCGAACCAATCTTTACCGTGTCGAGCAAGTCGCTGACCCTCCTTTCGTCGGCCGGGACGATGCCCTTCAGCACCGCGCCTCGGGCGCGCGGGCCGGAGGAAATCAGCAACTGCTCATAGACGGCGGGAGCGGTCGCGACCACATGCGGCTCGCGGGCCAGCCGCGCCATCACAGCGTGCCAATCCCGAATGCCATCGTCCTGTACCCGCATCAGGTCCACGTGGGAAGTGGATCCGATCAGGCGGTCTTGCAGATCTTGGCGGAACCCGTTGTTGATGGCGAGGGCGATCAGCAGGGAGGCGACTCCGGCGGCCACGCCGGCGATGGAAATGCCGGTAATGACGCCGATGAAGGCTTGGCGGCGTTTGGCGCGGAGATAGCGGGTTGCAACAAAGAGCTCAAAGCGCATGAGGGCGACCGTCAGTCGTCAGGGCTGACTCCTCGAATTATAAGCAGTTGCGGTCGAAGGCGTTGCGCACCGCGTCATCGGCCGATTCTCGGCAGCACGGCCGGCACTCGCCCGCGGTATACCGCGTACTCGTCCCCGAATCTGGTCCGAAGTTCCTTGTCCTCGAACCGGATCATGACTATGCCGGTCAATACGGCGAATGCGGTCAGAGCGAACAACACCGTCAGGCCCGTGCCCGTGCTCCAGGCCAGCATCTCACAAAGATGTCCGAGGTACACGGGGTGGCGAACCCGAGCGCGGATGCCTGAGGTGATCAGGTGTTGCTCCTTCATCCCGGGCATGACTTCCGGCTACCCTCCCAATTGTTTGCCGCTGAAATTTTTGCCCGCCTGCAAGTAAATCGAAAAACCGGCGAGGAAAAGCGCCAGGGCTGGAATCCACATCCAGAGACTTGAATAGAGGGTGGCGTGGCGCCAGCGCGCGGTCCCGAGCCCGAGAACCATCCCCATCGCGATCCAGGCCGGCAGCAGAACCCGATAGGGAGAACGCGAGCGCGAGCGCCAGTAGTGCGCTCGCGGGTGGATCACCAGCCAGAACGAGGGAATGGTGGCATAGACCAGGCAGGCAATCCAGCCGATCGTTTCGAGGGGAGCCATCAATGCGGGGCTACTTCGGCGCGATCACCGTCTTGGCGGAGGCCATGTTTTCGTAGCGGTCATAGGCCCGAACGACCACCACGTGCTCAATCTCTCCGCCGGTTCCGCTTTTTGCACCCGGGGCGCTCGGCAGGGGAATCCGGAAATCGTAGGTTTCGGTCTTGGCATCGGAAAGCTGGTCGACGGGCGCGACAAACTGCCAGTCGGCGGCGTCGACCGAGTATTGCGCGCGCGCAACCGGAGAGAAACTGTCGACCGCGCGGAAAGCCACGTGGATCTGTCCGCCCTCGACCGACGCGCTCAGGCTCTCAATCCGCGGCGGGGTGGTATCGACCTCGAAACCTTCGCTCTCCTTTTCCGAGGTGAGAGCCTCTCCGGGAGAGTGCGAGGGCGCGTCCGAGGCGACGACCTTCACGGTGTAGACGCCATCGGGCACGAGCGAAGCGTCAAAGGAATAGAATTTGTCCGCGAGGTTGTCCTTGAGCAGGAGCCAGCGCCCGTCTCCCTCGCCGCGGTAGTAGACCGAGTACACCATCTGGTCGTCGTTGTCGTCGTGGACCGCCCACTTCACGCCGATCGAGTCGCGATCGTGGACGGCCGGGACCGGCATCTCGTAGTGAGTCTGGCTGCCGCCAGTTTCGCTGTCCGAGCCGGCCTGCTTGGGCAGCGGCTGATAGCGAACGCCCTCCTGCACCGTGACCTCGTCAAAATCCGGCGCCACATTCTTTGCCAGGTAGTTGAGCGTGACACGATCCACGCGCGGCGCGGGATTGCCGGAGTGTAGGACGGTTTTCCATTGGATAAATCTGGCGGAGGGAACTTTGATCTCGGCATCCCTGTCGAGATCGACCGCTTCCCATGCGCTCCAGTTACGGTCGGGATTGTCCACGTTGCCGCTGCGGGCAAAGAGTTCGACATGGCCTTCGCCCCGAAATTCCGCGCGGCCCCAGCGGGAAAAGATGTGGGCATCAAAGACGTCGCTCTCGTAGGTGCCCTCGGAGTCGGGCGCCGGGCCCAGAAGAAATACCTTTCCCAGGTTTCCGGTTGAGGCATAGAGCCCGCCCCCCGGCGCCTTGCTGAAAGCAGTCACTTGCGTGGCGCTGGCTTTCAGCAGATCGATGAACTCCTCCTGGCCGCTGATGGCAAAGATGTGTCCCCGGTTGCCGGTGCCGGCCAGCAGGCGCCCGTGCTCGTCGAAGGCCAGGGCATAGACCAAATCCTCATGCGAGGTCCAGAGCCGCACGGGGGAGCCGTCGGGAGCGATGCGGTAGATTTCTGAGCCGCCGGTGGCCCCGGTTCCGGGAGCAGGAAAGTTGCTCATCGTCACCGGAGCAGCCGGAGTCACGCTGGTGATGACGATTCCGGATCCCGGTCCGCTGGCGTGGCTGGGGGTGGAACTGGTCCCCGGAGTGATGGTGAACGGGGCGGCAGGGCCGGCGGGATGCTTTTCGCCCACGCCCGCAGCGTAAATGTTTCCGGCGGCGTCGAGCGCAAGCGCGGTGATTTCCTTCTTGGGCGCGCTGTAGAGAACGAAGGCTTTGCCATCGGGCGAAATGCGGTACACCAAGCCGCTGCCGTCGGAGCCAGCAATCAGGTTGCCCTTAGAGTCAAGAGCCAGCACGCGGATGTGGGCCTCGTCGCTCGTGAAAAAGACGGAGTGCGCCCCACTGGGGGCGACCCGAAAGATTTCGCCGTGATCGCCGGTGGCGACGTAAAGATTGCCGGCATCATCGAGGGCGAGGTCCCAAATATACTTGGTCGCAGGATCGAAATAGACCGACGAACTCCATGGGACGGCGGGCGAAGTCTTGCTGGCTTGCGCATTCTTGCCCGCCCCCGCCCCCGCCGGAGGCTCGATCTTGTAGACCTTGCCGTCAGGATTGGTGGCCGCATAGAGCACGCCGTTTTTGTCGACGACCAGACTCTGTACCTGTAGTTCCTGGGGCTCGAAGATGGTCGTGGATTGGCCCTCCGGGGTGATGCGATAGATGCGCGCGGGAGCGCCCGCCGCGGCGTAGACGTTGCCCTGGGGGTCGGCAGCAATCGCCCAGATGTAGGCCGACGGAGTGGTGGACAGAGCCTTGAAGGCGGGCGCCAGGTCGAGCCCACCGGCGCTCCGCAGGGCGACGCCCTGCGCCGTGCCTTTGTTCAAGTCGTCGAACTTCGATTGTTCCCAGGTACGGGTGCCTTCGGCGAGAGCGAGCAAGGGGGAAAGGAGAACCCAGAAAAGTGCGGATATTTTTCGCAGCCGAGCGTCCAAGTTCGTACCTCAATTCCAATCCAGAGCGGAGATTTCAGGGTATCACGGTCGTTCGGGCGTTGACGGTGATTCCCGCGCGAGCCCCGCGGGTGGCGGGCCCAGCGGTCGCGCCCGAGGAGCCGTCGGTCCGATCAGAGCCTTCTATTTGATGTTGATGGTTAAGACGTGCGCGCCCGAAACCACATAGTCGAGCGTGGGTGTGGCCGACTCATTGACCGAGGATTCGGCCTGGACCACCATTTCCTGCGTACCTCGCATGCCATCCATGACGTTCATGACGGAGAGCGGCAGGGAGGGCATGACTTTGTCGGCCACGACAGCCTCAGGATCAGCTTCGAGCAAGGAGACATACACGCGGTTGTTGACGTGCTCCTTGTTCAGCAGGGCGATGGTTGAAGCGAGATCGAACTTCCGCCCGAATGTGGTGGTGCTGTGGCTCAGACGGTCGAGAGTCTCGCCATCGCTGACCAGGATGCGCAGCGGGCCTTTTGAAATGGAAGTCGGAATATGAACGGGAATCTGAAGTACCACCGCGTCCCCGCGGTAGGGACGAAGCAGGGCCTCGATCATGATCGCGCTGCCCGGCCGGGCCTCGGTCAAATCGGTGCGCGCGCTTTCGAGCAGAGCCCAGCGGCGCTCGTGGACGATCTCAAAGTCCAGCCGGACCGCGTCCACTGTCGGAGTGTTGTACGGGTTGTCGTAAA
The DNA here is from genome assembly GCA_003132825.1 of Acidobacteriaceae bacterium. Taxonomy (GTDB): domain Bacteria; phylum Acidobacteriota; class Terriglobia; order Terriglobales; family Acidobacteriaceae; genus PALSA-270. The sequence continues at coordinate 13,644 of PKYX01000415.1, read as the reverse complement.
TGCGGGCAAAGTCATCGCCGAGCGAAAGCGCGGCCAGGATCGCGGCCGGTTGTCCCCCATCGATCGGAGCGAACATGTTTTCGACGTCTATATCCGGATAGCCCTTCACCGTGATGTGGCCGTCCAGACGATACGTGGTTTCCTCGCCGTATTCGTTGACGCCGTGCAGCGCGTTGTATACGGTCGCCATCATGGCGACGGGGCTGAGGCGCGCGTTGTTGAGCATCTCATAGTGAAATTGCCGCGGCGTCGGGCCGCCGCGGATGGTCAGGGTGACCGGAATCATGNNAAGGCATTGAGCGGCGAGGCCAGGGTGGCCACAACGTCGGCCTTGGTCATCGGCAGGTCGACCATGCCAAATTGCAGCAGGGGATGGCCACAGGCCAGCAGATTATGCGCGTCCATGTAGGTGACCGTGCAGGTGGCGGCGATATCCATATCACCCCGCACCAGGATGGCGCTGATGGCAGAGCCAGGTTCGAGCGGCTCCGGCTGCTTGGCATCGCTCACCGAGCCCACGCCGCTGACCGGCACGATTCCGGCGGCAGCGAACTGCGGCGCGAAGTGCTCAATCGCGTCCTCGGAGAAACCATTAAAAACCAGAGGAGTTTCGATGGGCTTCAGATAGTTGGCGAAATCGGCAGAAGGGGCGCTCGAGCTGCCGGGAGCGGAGGTCTTGCTGGGCGCGCTGGCCGACGAGTTGGCCACGGAGGGAGCATTCTCGGGCGTCCGGTCCATGGCGTTGATCTCGAGCATTTCGCCGATGGGAGTAACGCCGGCAATGGGCTCCTTCGAAAATTCGCCGATGCGGAACGCAATCGCACCCGCCAGCCTGCCGTCGAGGTAAACCGGGCTCCCGCTCATGCCGGCGACGACGCCGGTGTACTCAACTTTGGCGCCGCTCAGCCGGACCAGAATAACGTCGCCTTGGGGGCCGTTGACGTTTTTCAGAATGCCCAGAACCTCGACGTTCATCGACTCCGGCCGGGTGCCTTCAAATACGGTGTAGGCAATGCCCCGCATGCCGGCTTGAATCTCGCTGACTGGGATGGTCTTAAAGGTTTTCGGGGTTGGGGCCGGGGCGGGAACCTGGGCGTGAAGAAGAGGCAAAAGCCCAAGCACAGCGATACAGAAGCTGGCGCGGATGAGAACAGCTGGTCTCATGAATATCCCCCGAGGACCGCTAACCGGTCCGCCACTAAGACTTTAGACTCCGCGCATCGTATCCGGTGTGCCAAAGGGAGGGGGCGGACAGGGCCGAGCAAACATCCCATTCGCGAAGCTCTGCGTCTATACTGATATTAACATAGGGTTTTCCCGAGGGATTCCATGTTTGCTACTCGATGCACGCGTATCGGCGAGTCGATTCCCGCATTTCTTGTCCGTATCCTGTTGCTGGCTCTCGCTTTGGGGATACTTGTCTGGCAACCGGCTTCGCTACGGGCGCAGGCCCAGTCGGCGACGCCCCCCGACAACGGGCAGCAGAGTCCGCCCGACAACACCCCTCCCGCTGCGGGGGGCCCGCAGGGCGACGTGGGACCCTATGCCGTTCCCAAGAAGAAGGAGGAACCGCCGCCTCCGCCGCCCGAGACGCCCAAGAAGGTCGAGGGCATGCCCGACTATTCGATTCATGTCAGTGTGCCTCTGGTCGAGGTGCCGGTCTTGGTGACGACTAAGGATGGACAGTTCATCCCCAATCTGAAGCAGGAGAATTTTCGCGTATCGGAAGATGGGGTGGCGCAGACCATCAGCAGCTTCGGCATTTCGCAAGCGCCCATCACCACCGTTCTGCTAGTCGAGTTTGCCTCGACCACTTACGCCTTTGACCGAGAGGCTCTGCTGGCTTCTTATACCTTTGTGAGCCAGTTGAAGAAAGAGGACTACGTCGCGGTGATTTCCTACGATATGAAGCCGCACATCCTGGCGGATTTTACCCAGGACAAGGCTGAGGCGATGGGCGGGCTCAGACAATTGAGCATGCCCGGTTTCTCGGAAACCAATTTGTTCGACGCGCTCTATGACACCCTCGACCGAGTGGACCAGATCCCGGGACACAAATACGTCATCCTGGTCAGCACCGGGGTCGACACCTTCAGCAAGCTCCGACTGGACCAGATCCTGAAGAAGGTCAAAGCCACGCAGGACGTGACCATTTTTCCGATCAGCATTGGCTGGGCGCTGCGTGAATATTGTGAAGTGAACCACTGCACGGGAATGACCCGCGGCCCGGGCATCCCGATCTCCCAAATCGACTACTTGCAGGCGGACAATGAAATGCAGACCTTTGCCCGCCTGACCGGGGGGCGATTCTACCAGCCGCGGTTTCAGGCCGAATTCTCCGGGGTGTTTCAGGACATCATCGGCGACATTCGCAGCCAGTACAATCTGGCCTACCGTCCCACCAATCCCAAGCTCGATGGGAGTTACCGCAAACTGAAAATTGAAGTTGTGGCTCCCGACGGAGGTCCGCTGAAGGTGCGCGATCAGAAGGGCAAGGATGTGAAATACCTGATTATCGCGCGCGACGGGTACACGGCGAAACATACGGTGGAATAGTCTTCAGTGCAGGTGGGCGAGTCGATCGAGCAGAAACAAAACCCCCACGCCGAGGAATACAACGAGCGCCATACCCACCCCCGGCTCCTGATTGACCTCGGGGATCAGATCCGAGGCGGCGACGTAGATCGTCACCCCCGCCGACAGCGGCAACCCGAAATTGATCTCTCGCCGGAATAACGCCATCATGAGCACTCCCGCGAGCGTAGCCGCGCCGAGCAGCATGGAGGCTCCCCAGGCGACGCTGCGGCTTTGGCCGCTGGCCAGCATGACCGACGCCACCGTGAAGCCTTCCGGGATTTTGTGCAGGAACACGGCCAGGAAGATGACCCAGCCCAGCCAGTTGGAAACGATGAATCCGGAGGCGATGGCGACGCCGTCGAAAAAAGTATGGATGATCAGTCCGACCAGCACGGAATAGCTTTTGTGGCCGCGGACGAATTCGCCGGGGTGAGTTTCCTCGCCGAAGTGGAAGTGCGGGGTGACCGCATGTTCGAAGAAGTGGATGATCAAATAGCCCAGCAGGATGAGGAAAGCGGCATTTTTTCCGTTCAGCTCGAGACTCGCCGGGACCACCTCGACGATGGCGGTGGCCAGCATGAACCCCGCCCCCAGGGCGACGAAATACTTGAGGTAAGAGCGCTCCCAGTGACGGTGGACAATGATGGCGCCGCCGAAAACGTTGGCCAACGCGGCCGTCAAGCCCAGGACAATGCTGAGGAGAATCGGGTGCATGGCGTCTTTCAGCCGCTGTGCCGAATGTGCATCACGTCCCCGTCCTGCACGATATAGTCTTTTCCCTCGAGGCGCAGAGTACCGCGAGCGCGGGCATTGGCCTCGGAACCAGCCTCCAGCAGTTGGTCCCAGCGTATGGTCTCGGCCCGGATGAAATGATGCTCCAGATCGGAATGGATGGCGCCCGCGCCTTGCTGCGCGCGGGTATTTTTGGGAATGGTCCAGGCGCGGCACTCATCTTCGCCGGCGGTGAAGAATGAGATCAGCCCCAGCAGAGCGTAGGTCGTCCGAATCAGGCGAACCAATCCGCTTTCGGTCAATCCATAGCTGGAGAGGAATTCCCCGGCGTCCGCATCGCTCATCTCGGCCAGCTCCGCTTCCACTTTGCCGCAGATCGCAGTGGCGCCGGCATTCGGCCGGGAGGCGACCTCGGTCAGTTTGTACTGGCGGGCGGCATCCTCGAGCTCTTTGCCGAGCTGGGTGCTCTCGCTTACGTTCAGCACGTAGAGCATCGGTTTTTCGCTGAGGAACATGAATCCGCGCAGGCGCTTCTTGTCCTCGGCGGTCATCTCCATTTCGCGCAGCGGAAGCTCCGATCCGAGATGAGCGTTGGCCCGCGTCAGCAGGTCGAATTCTTTCTCCAGTTCGGGCGACCGCATTTTCTTGAGATCTTTTTGCAAGCGCTCCAGGCGCTTCTCAATCTGTCCGAGATCGCTGACCATCAAGTCGAATTCAACATTCTTGATGTCGCGCAGGGGATCGATCGGGCCCACGTGCGGAATGGAGGGGTCGTCGAAGGCGCGGAGCACATGGGCGAGCGCGTCCACGTTCCGCAGGTGGCCGAGGTAGGTGCTTTCCTTCAGGGCTTCTTGGCCGATGGCCCCGACGTCCACGTATTCTACCGAAGCATGGGTCAGCTTCTTCGGGTGGTACAGCGCCGCCAGCCGGTCGAGCCGGTCGTCGGGAACCTTGGCGACTCCGACGTGAGCCTCGCGCGGGTTGGCGTAAGCCTGGTCGGAGAGTTGTGCCTTGGTCAGAATGCGGAACAGGGAGGTCTTGCCAACCTGGGGCAGGCCGATGATGCCAGTTCTCATAAGGGGCAGGACGATAATAACAGGGGAATGTGACCAAAACTGAGGCATACTATTTCCCCGACCTCGGTCATGCTGTGTCCCTTTAAATTTCGTCGAACCTTGATTGCGGTTGTTTTTTCGGTTTCCTTTGGATTATTCGCCACCTCTGCTCTCGCCCAGATTGAGTTCCGAACTTTAAAGCCGGATGAAATCCAAGCGCGCCTGCAAAGCTTTTCCGAGAACAACGATGAGCGGGAAGCCACCATCAAGCGCTTATTTGTCGCTTCCGGTTGCAAACCAGACCATCTCACCGAACAGTGGGTCACAAAAAAGCTCCCGCCCAACGTTATCTGCATCTTGCCGGGCGAGACCGACCGCATCATTCTGGTCGGCGCGCACACCGATCATGTCGAGGTGGGTGACGGCGTGGTGGATAACTGGAGCGGGGCGTCCCTTCTGCCCAGCTTGTTGTACAGTCTCAGCGCGAAGCCGCGGCAGCACACCTTCGTGTTCGTCGGTTTCACTGCGGAAGAAGAAGGAATGGTCGGTTCCGAATTCTACGTCGCCAAGTTGACCAAGCAACAGCGGTCCATCATGGACGGCATGGTCAACCTCGACACCCTGGGCCTCGGACCGACGAAAGTTTGGGCATCGCATGCGGATAAACCGATGCTCGAGGCCCTCGCCCGGGCTGCGGATGGGATGCAACTGTCGATCGGGGCAGTAAATTTCGAACAGGTGGGTACGACCGACTCTGAATCCTTTGCTCGATTCCGGATTCCCCGCATCACGATCCACACCATTACCCAACAGACCTGGCCGATTCTGCACTCCAAGAAAGATACCTTGAAGGCCATCCGGATTGACGATTACTACGCCAGCTACCGGCTGCTGGCGGGCTATTTAGCCTTGCTCGATTCCTCTTTGGGGCAGCCGGCGGCCCCGCGAAAAGACCATTAACCCGCCTTCCACTGCCGGGCGACCAGATAGGTCGCAACCAGACCCAGGAGCAGCACCCCTTCCTCCACCCGCGTTGACCAGAGGTGCAAGACGTCGAACTGCATGTGGACGGGGTTGTCAGCCGGCAGTGAGCCGATGTCGGCGACCGATGCCCGCAGGGTATCCATTCGGGGGATGATGCCAAACTGGGAGACCAGGGTGAGCGCGAGCATCCCGCATACGAGCAGGTGGACCGCCGCGAACACATGCCCCCGGCCGCTACTGAGGCGGTGATAGAGCATGGAGCTGGCGAGAAAGACGACGCCCGAGGCCATGCCCATCCCGTGCAATATCAATAAGGACCGGCGAACCAGTTGTCCGGCAAGATGCGTGGTGGGCAGAACAGAAAACGCCGTGGCTGCGACTACGGGGAAAAATATTAAGCCTCCGACCCAAACCACGAGAGAGAGCAGCATGAGGAAGCGAAGGAAGGACATGGCAGAACATTATGCCGGGCGGGCGGGACGAATGCCAGTTGTGGCGGCCAAGCGGCCAGCCCAGAGCGGCCTGTTCCTCTATAGGGGCACGGGGACGCTGTCGACGATCTCCCGGACCGCCTGCTCCGCCTGTTCGGATTGCTTGAGGGTCGAAGAATAGTGACCGTCGGCTACCACCCGGTGGGCGAACACCGGAACCACCAGGGGCTTGAAATCCTCGGGGGTGCAGAAGTCGCGTCCATCGAGAAAGGCCATCGCCTGCGCTGCGCGATAAAGCATCTGCGAGCCGCGCGGCGAAACCCCGAGCGATAAGTGCTCGGAAGAACGCGTTTTGCGGACGATCGCGAGCGCGTAATTGACCAGGGAATCATCCACCCGAATCTCGGTCACCGCGTGTTGCATTTCGAGCACATCGGCGCCGCTCAGCACGGGCTGCAAGGTGTCCAGCCGAGCCGCCCCGGCCTCGGAACGCAGGATCTGACGTTCCGCATCCCCATCGGGATAACCCATTCGCAGCCGCATCAGGAAGCGGTCGAGCTGGGACTCGGGCAAAGGGTAGGTCCCGTGGTGTTCGACGGGATTCTGGGTCGCAACCACCAGGAAGGGTTGCGGCAGGGGGTAGGAATGCGCGTCCACGGTGACCTGGCCTTCGTTCATGGCCTCGAGCAGCGCGGACTGTGTCTTGGGAGTGGTGCGGTTGATCTCATCCGCCAGCAATATGTTGGTGAAGACCGGGCCGCGCTTGAATTCGAACTGCTGGTCTAGAGCCGAGTAGATCGAGATTCCGATGACATCGCTCGGTAACATGTCGCTCGTAAACTGTACTCGCTGAAAACTGCAATCGAGCGCCCGGGCCAGAGCCTGGCCGAGCGTGGTCTTGCCCACGCCGGGAACGCCTTCGATGAGCAAATGTCCGCGGGCGAGCATGGTGACCAGGGCGAGGCGAATCACATCGTCTTTGCCACGGATGACCTTGCGCAGGGTGTTTTCGAGCAGCGTCGCGCGATGGGCCGCGGCAGTGGCGGTTTCCGGGGACATGATAGGAGGATTCTACTATGCGGTCCGCGAGGGGCCTGGTTACGGAGGTGACCGGGAGGCGCTTGGCCTGAGCCTCTGTCCGCAGCCAGGAACGGCACTAGGGCTCATCAAGAAAGGATCGATTTACTGCGTAAACTCCGCCGGGCGTCCCGTCAGACGCTCGATGCGTTTGGCGATCGGGGGGTGGGTAGAAAACAGGCTGCCGAAATTCATCCCGAGCAAGGGCTGGATGATAAACAAATGCGCGGTCGAGGGCGTGGCCGCCATGGGGACTCGGCGTGAGTAGGCGTCGAGCTTGGCCAGGGCGCTCGCCAGGGCATACGGATTGCCGGTGAACTGCGCGCCGGTCTGGTCGGCCTGGTACTCGCGTGAGCGAGAGACCGCCAACTGGATGAGCATGGCAGCGATCGGAGCCAGGATCAGCATGAGCAGAGCCGCAATGCCGCCGCCACGGTCGCGGTCGTCGCGTTCCATGCCGCCAAAAATCATGGCCCAACGTCCCATCTGTCCGAGGTAGGTGATGGCACCGGCGAGAGTGGCTGCCACCGAGCTGATTAAGATGTCGCGGTTGCGGACGTGCCCGAGTTCATGCGCCAGTACGCCTTCCAGCTCCTCATCATTGAGCAGGTTCAGAATGCCTTGGGTCACGGCGACCGATGCATGGTTCGGATTCCGCCCGGTGGCGAAGGCATTCGGCGAATCCAGGGGAATCACGTAGATTTTCGGCATGGGAAGCCCGATCTTCTGCGTGAGCCGCTCGACCGCCTGGTAGGCGCGGGGTAATTCTTCACGGGTGACCGGTTTGGCGCGATACATCGCCAAGGCGATCTTGTCGGAAAAGAAATAGGAAACAAAGTTCATCACCACGGCCAAGGCCAAGGCGATCAACATGCCCTGCTGGCCGCCAAAGGCCCGGCCGATAAACATGAGCAGCAAGGTCAGCAGCGTGAGCAAGAACGCGGTCTTAAAGGTATTTCCCATTGGGTGGCCTGCACCCATATAGATGTTACGACGGCGGGAGGGATTCAGCTACGCATGAGCGATATCGCAGGCAGAACCGGGTCCCCGGTTGCATTCGCCGGTTTCCTCCTTAATATTAGAGTATTAGGCGCATGCCCCCGGCCGGGGCGGCAGGTCCGCTGGCTCTGGGGTTTCGCTTGGCTGCACAGTTGCGTGGCTGCCTCAGCCGGGAGGGGCCAACCTCGAAAACGGTTGGCGCTTACTTTTTTTGTGAGTCCCGCTTGATGGCACGATCGAGCGTCTGATCGAGCGCAGCTCGGGCCTTCTCGTATTCTGGCTGTGAAATGCTGCCTTGCTTGTGCTCGACCTCGAGCGCGAACATCTCCTCTTTCAAGGCTTCGAGCAGCATGCCGGATCGGGCTGGAACGGCGGGCTCCGCGGCGCGGGCCACCACCGGGGTTTCGACATCGACCGCCAGGGGATCCGCGGCTGTCATGTCGCGGGGGCGCTTGGCCACGTAAACCGCTCCCCCCGCGAGCACCAGGGCAAAGCCCACGAGGATGTAGGGGCGATATTTGTCGAGCGGGTCGGGAGCATCGATCGGCGGACCCAGTCCGCCGCCCGGACGGGGTTCGGCGGTTTGAGAACCTGCGGCAGCCGGGGGAGCGGTGCCTCCGCCCTCGGCTCCAGTTTCCTGCGGATTTTGATCCTGCAGCATTCCAGTGCCGGAAATTTCAAACGACAAGGCTTCGCCGGGATGAACGTTGGCCGCTACTTTCGCGGTGGCCTTGGGCTGGTCGGGAGGCTGTTTGTCTTCATAGAGGCCGGCTTGAGCGGCCGTAAAGGCAATGGACCGAGGGAAGATCACAACCAGGTGTTCTAGAGGATAGAGCGGGTTGGGATCGATTTTGGCGCTGCCGTTGTAGGGGAGGTGATAGCTCACCTGGAACTGCGTGGTGCCCGGGCGCAGGGGAAAAATGAAAGCATAGCGGCCTTTTTCAGCCTGCGGAACCGGGGCGGAATCCACCCATTGGCCCCCCTCCGTCTGTGCCTGCGCCTGGTCAATTTGCACTCCATCGGGAAGATAGAACTCAAAGTTGCGATCGTTCATCTGCGTGCGCGGCGGATTGGACGGATTGCTCACCGCAAAAAGGCGGCTGATGCCAAGCTGGCCCTCCCCGGCCTGCACGTACATCAAGTCCGCGATGGGGCTGACGCCCGCGACTTTCTTCGAGACATCGTAGACTTTGGCCTCCACCGAGGTTGTGCCCGGAGGCGCCATGGTGTGGTAGGTCACGCTCTGGTGGATGACCCGAATCAAGTGCGGGCCGCCGGAGTCTTCCATCGTGAAACTGAACTTGCCCTCGGCATCCGTCTTGGTGCGGGCAGCTTCTTCCATACCCTGCGCCAGCTTAATCAGAACCACGTCATCGCCCGCCGAGGGTTGGTTGGTGGTGCCATTCTTCACCGTTCCGGTCAGGGTTTCGGCGGAGACGAAGGGGGCGAGGGCACACACCAGAAAGACGGCGCTGATCTTCGACCAAGGCTTCAAACTCGTGCTCCTTTTCGGCTGCCGGGCCGCGCGGCAGCAGTTCCGGCAACTTCTTCGAGACAAGCCATCTCCGACAGCACCGCCGCCGCTTCCTCTTCCAACGAGTTTTTCAGAGTTTCGAAATCGGAGTCCGGAAACTTGCCCGCCTTATATTCGAAGTTGAGGTCGCGCAAATTCTCATAAATGGCTTCTTTGCGCTCGCGCAGGTATAGCAGGCGGGTTTTTTCCGGGCCCATGTGCAGTTCGCCCGGAAGATAAAAGACGTAGAACAACACCGCCAGTGTGACCAGGATGCAGGCGAGCAAAGCTGAGGTCATAAATCGGTATCCTTCCTAGCTTGTTGGCGAAAGCGCTCCATGGCAGCACCACTCACCGGCGCGACCGAACCTTCCGGCAGCACCAGCGGACGCCCTCTCCAGACTCGTACCACGAGCACCACCGTGGTGAGTCCGAGGACGAGCACGAGATACGGCATGATCCAGGCCACCCGGTCGAAGCCGACAGCGGTGGGGGCGAGCAGCACGGTGGGACCATATTTTTGCACAAAATCTTGCAGCACCAGATCGTCATTGTCTCCGCGCCCGAGGTTCGCCGCCAGTTCTTCGCGCATGCCGTCGGATCGTGGGCAACCCACGTGGTTGCACTCGAGCAGCACTTGGTTGCAACTGCACACGCACATCAGCTTGTGGCCCAGATTTTCGAAACGCGCTTCGTCAGCGCCGAGAAAGGTGAACACCGCCAGCGCCAGTAGGACAAACTGCACAGCGCGTCTGCTGCCCTTGAGCGATCGCATCAGTCACCCGCCCCGACAGGAGCGGCCTCTGCCCGTGCCGGGACCGCCACCCGCACCGGCACGGCGCTCGGCACCAGAGCAAGGATGGTGCCCGCAATCATGATCCAAACTCCCGCCCAGATCCACATCACCAGCGGATTCAAGTGCGCCTTAATGATGGGGCGGCCGGTGTCCTGATTCTGGCCCTCATACACCACATAGAGATCTTCTTTCGGCGTGGAACGGTCGGCCACCATGGTGGCGGTCTGCTGACTGGCTTTGTAGAAACGCCGCTCCGGATTCAGGGTGGCAATCTGCTCGCCGCCCTTGAACACATCCAGGATGGCCCACTCGCTACCATAGTTCGGATTGTCCTCCTGGGTGTAGGAGCGGCAGACCAGAGTGTACGCTCCAATGTTCATCTGGTCGCCGAACCCCATTTCCTGCTCTTTGTCCTGATTGAAGGCCGACCCGGCAAATCCAATCATGACGACGATCACGCCAAAATGAACGATGTAGCCGCCATAGCGCCGCGTGTTCCGGTGCGCCAGATGCACCATCGAGGCCGGCAGGTTCTGCCCCGTATGCCGGCGAATCACCCGCCCGCCGCGCACGAATTCCGAGACCACCGTCAGCCCGACCAGGGCGGACAGCATGATGGTCATGAGCGAGTAGAAGTACGAGATGTCCTCCCACGGCTTCATCCCGAACACCGAACCCCATCGCGCCGGGGTCAGCATGAGAAAGGCTCCGACCGAGAGTGCGCCCAAGGCAGGCCACAGAAAATTCCGCCGGATGCTCTCCAGAGAAGTCCGGCGCCAGGCGAGCAGCGGGCCCAGGGCCGTCAGCAACAGCAACATCAGGGCAATCGGAATGTTCACCCGATTGAAAAACGGAGGTCCGACGGTGATCTTGTGCCCTTTGACCCACTCCGAAAGGATCGGGAACAAGGTGCCCCACAGCACGGTGAAGCAGGCCACCAGCAACAGGAGGTTATTGAACAGGAAACTCGATTCCCGGGAGGCGAGAGATTCCAATTTATGCTCACTGCGCAAATGGGAGTGATTCTTGATGAAGAAGAACAGGCAAACCCCAAAAATAATGATCAGGAAAGTAAGAAACCAGTTGCCGATCGAAGACTGGGCAAAGGCATGCACCGAGCTGATCACGCCGCTGCGGGTGAGGAACGTACCGAAGATGCAAAGCATGAAGGTGACGAAAATGAGCCACATGTTCCACACCTTCAGCATGCCACGCTTTTCCTGCATCATCACCGAATGCAGAAAAGCTGTGCCCGTCAGCCAGGGCAGGAGCGACGCATTTTCCACCGGATCCCATCCCCAGTAACCGCCCCAGCCGAGCACCCGGTAGGCCCAGTGCGCTCCGAGAAAGACTCCGCAAGTCAGAAACCCCCAAGTCACCATCGTCCAGCGTCGGGTGATATGAATCCACTTTTCCCCCGGGTAGCGCATCGCCAGGGCGCCGAGGGCAAANNGGGTTCAGACCGGCCCCATCCGCCGGGAGCGCACCCTGCGTCAGGGCAAAGGGACGGGCTGCGAAGTTCAGCAGCAGCAGGAAAAAGATCTGAACCGCGGCGATGACCACTGAGGCGTAGGCAAACAGACGGCTGTCCACCTTATGGCGCAGGCGGAGAACCAGGCCATAGGCTGCCAGCAGCAGGGACCAGAACAGCAACGAACCTTCCTGCCCCGACCACAAAACCGCAAATTTGTAGGGCGCCGGCAGATCGCGATTGCTGTGCTGAAAAATGTAGGCGATCGAGAAATTGTCTTGAAACGCCGCAGCGACCAGCACGCCCGCCGCCAGCAAGACCACCGCGAAAGTGGCGATGCCCGCCCGGCGGGCGGTTTCTCCCACCCGGTCCGAATCCCGACCGGCTAGACCGGCAAGGGCCAGGAATCCGGCGACGAACGAGTAGGCACTCAGCGCTAACGCGAGGAGGAGGGCAAAACTACCAAACAGGGACATGGAGAACCCTGAGGTATTTTTTCAGAAACCGCCCTCCGGAGCAACCTAAACCTCCGGGGAGCCGATGGCGAGCCTTCTAGAAGGACGAAAAACCCCTACTAGCCTGACCGCTTGAACCCTCGGCGCGGAACAGCCAGTCAGGCCGCCGATTCCAGAATTGTCCCCTGGCCTACGCCCCCTGGTGCTGAAAGCGCTCGACCACTTCACGTTCTGCGATCAACCAATCCTCATTTTCGTGACCCGGAGTGCATCCTCGCCGCTCATACAGTTCGTAGGCGCGGCGCCGGATTTCGGTTTCGAGGTTAGAGGGATTGGAATCGCGGCTGATTCCAGGGATGTTAGGGACTCCGGATACGGTGAGAGCTCGTTTTTTCGGGGAATTGCCGTTGCCGGGCGTTCTTGCTTTGGCCATGCTTGAGTACTCCTTGCAAACGCTAAGGTTCACCAACGAATCGAATTGATGAATAAGCCACATTGACTCGGGCACGCCCGTATTCGAGCGGGCCTCAAAATTGACGGATGATGATCAATCATAAGCGGAAGGCCTGTGGATGTTCCAGAGTTTCGAAGGCAAAAATTTACTTAGACGGAACGTTTTTTCCGCAGATCCGACCCCCCGCGTTGCATAGAATCCAGATGCCCACAAAGTCCGGGTTCTTGGAGGCAGATTGACGCCGAGGTGTTGCTTTTTTCTTGCATTGGCCGTGGTTCTCAGCCTGTCCGTTCCGGCCGGTGCCGGCGCGCCCAAAACGGATTGCCCCGCCCAGAGTGGGTCCAACCCTCCGGCGAATTGCCAGCCGAAGAAGCAGCAGAATAACCAGATCGAACCGCCGAAAGAATCGATCGTGGTGACCGGCAAAGCGCGCGCCGCGATCCGGCGGGCGACCCGCGACGCCGTGCGCGACCAATATTCCGGCCTCGGTCGGCGCATCCTCGATCGGTTGTGCCAACGCGCCAAGATCGCCTATTCGGACGAGCAGCTCGAAGGTGCCTTGCCGCGTTTGGCGCGCGCCTCGATCGACGATGTGATGTCGGCCGTCGGCCGCGGCGAGATGAAGGCCGCCGACGTCGTCCGCGCCATGTTTCCCGACTACAAGGACGAACGCGTCACACCAGTTGCGCCGAAGGAGAGCGGCTGGTTTGGATTGAAGCGCGCCAAGGCCGTGAAATTCAAAGTTCCGGAAACGGCGGAGAATGGCGCCGCGATCCCGATCCGCGGCATCAACACCGATCTGCCGGTGCGCTTCGCGCCCAACGGCGGCGCGGTTCCTGGCGACCGCATCGTCGGCATCATGACGCCGGGGGTGGGCATCACCATCTATCCGATTCACTCGCCGGCGCTGACGGAATTCGAGGACCAGCCGGAACGGTGGCTCGACGTGCGCTGGGACGTGGATGAGAAAATGCCGCAGCGATACCCAGCGCAGCTCGCGGTCCAGTCGGTAAACGAGCCCGGATCGCTCGCTCAGATCGCGCAGGTGATCGCCGAGCATGACGGCAACATCGACAACATCCGCATGTCGCGGCAGTCGC
>PKYX01000181.1 GCA_003132825.1 Acidobacteriaceae bacterium | reverse complement strand
CGCGCCTTGAGCAAGCGGGATAAGGGCTCCGCCGACGATCGCCATGATCATGACTCCGGAACCGTCCCCCGTGAGCGGTCCAAGTTCGGCCACTCCCAACGTGAAGATGCTGGGGAACATGATCGAATTAAACAAACCGACAAGGATGATGCTGTACATCGCAAAGTGTCCTGTACTCAGCATCGAGATGGCGACCAGCGCAGCCGCGCACACGGCGCAAATGCCAAGCAGCCCGCGGGTACTTACCTTCTGCAAGATGGCGGAGCCGATGAAGCGACCGACCATCGCTCCCCCCCAGTAGAAAGCGACAAAACTAGCCGCAACTTTGTCCGTCAGGCCGCCAATCTCGGGTTGGGTGAAGTAGTTCACGAGAAAGCTGCCGATGGAAACTTCGGCGCCCACATAAACAAAGATGGCGATCGCGCCGAAGATCAAATTGGGATGTTTCCAGATCGAGTCGTTCACCTTCTCCCCGACCTTGTGCTGAGCATGCTCGATCTTCGGCAATTTAAAACTGCCTATGGCAACCGCCAGCAGTATCAGCGCGACGCCCAGACCAACATAGGGCATCTTGACCGTCGCCGCCTCATGCAAGCGGTAAGCCTGCAGGGCGTCGGGTGCCATCGCTCGAATATCAGCCATAGTCTTTGGAGCCGCACTCAGAATCAGCCAGCCACCGAAAAACGGTGCTAAGAACGTACCCAGAGAGTTGAATGCCTGCGTCAGATTCAGCCGGCTCGAAGCAGTTTGCGGGTTCCCCAACACCGTGACGTAAGGATTCGCCGCCACTTGCAAGCACGTGATCCCCGCCGCAAGAACGATGAACGCACCCAGAAAAAGCGGGTACGACGGAACCAGGGCGGCAGGTACGAACAGGAAAGCCCCTATGCCCGCTGTCACCAAGCCCACAACCATCGATTTCTGGTAGCCAATCCAGTCCACAACCTTGGAGGCGGGGAACGAAAAAACGAAATACGCTCCAAAGAACGCGAGCTGAATGAACTGCGACTGCTTGTAATTCAGGTCAAAAATCGATTTCAGGTGCGGAACCAGAATGTCATTCAGGCAGGTAAGAAATCCCCACATGAAGAAAAGCGTCGTCACCGTAGCCAGCGGAGCGCCGTAGCTTTGCCCCGAGCCGGGCGCCGTGACTATCGTAGTGTTTGGATTAGGGGCCGCGATCGCCATGATTCCAGTATCCACCTTCCAAAGTTAATCTTGGACCGCGCCATCATAGCATCGCCAACGTGCGCTGTTGTGCATTTTTCTTCCCGCCAGATCGAATGAGTAGCCTAGAAAATCGTTTCACTAGACATTTCTAATGTCGCTTGACAATCCACCGCCCTTCGCGGAGACTGCACTGTTTNNCCTTCGCAATCGCCGCCCTTTTTTTTCTAGTCAGCCAAGCGGCACTCCTTGCCCAAGCCGGCATGTCGTCCGTCGTCGTGTTCAGTGAACCCGGGTTTCCAGCCGCTGACTCCGCCGCTCCCTCGCCGCAGCAACTGGCCGCAATTTTTCCCGATGCTCAATTGGCCGGCGCGGACCAACTCCCGGCTGCTCTAACAGCTCCCACGGCCCCCGTCCTCATCCTTCCCTACGGTTCGGCTTTCCCGGAAGAGGCTTGGCCAGCCATCAAGCAGTTTCTGGACCGCGGGGGCAATCTTCTGGTATTCGGCGGAAGACCTTTCACTCGCGCGGCCTATCGCGACTCCAAAGGCTGGCATCTTCGCGACTATAGCGTCCGCTTCATCCGACCCCTCATGATCGATCAGTACCAGGAAACTCCAGCCTCCGACGGCTTGCAGTTCCAACCCAACCCCGAACTGACCTTGCAGCTTCCTGCCTTCAAGTGGAATCGTGCCTTCAGCCCGGTGATCCGACTCAGCGCGGTCGATCTTTACCATCGCGGCGGCGCCGCCGGTTCCATCGACGCGCACCTCGACTCTCTCGCTTGGGGCGCAAAGAATGATCGCAAGCTGTCAGCGCCTGTCCTTCAGNNATCACTATCGCAACGGTTTCGATGGCGGACGCTGGATTTTCGTCAACGCGGAACTCTCGCTCCAGTTCTTCGACGCCACCAGCCTGCTGCAATCCCTCGCGCAACGGGCATTACAGGGCGCTGAGGAATTCACTGTGCGCCCCGCGTTGCCCCTCTACCTGCCCGGCGAGCCCGTAGAACTGCAAGTGCAATGGCACCCGGCAGTGCAACCCAAAACGCCCGTTTCCCTGAAGATTAATTCCTTCCCCGAAGCGCAGCCTTCGAATCGCGCGACGGCAACAGCCGCGCCGAACCAACCTGTCGTGCTACCCGCTCCCGACGGAAAGGGACTGTATATCATCGAGGCGCAGCTGCTGGAAGGCGACCAGGTGCGAGCGATCTACCATTCCGCCTTCTGGATTCGCGACGAGTCCTCGCTTCGCTCCGGTCCGCGTCTCGGCCTCAACCCGGACTATTTCGAACTGGATGGCCGCCCTTTGGCCNNATATGTCCAGCGAGGTGCAGCGCCTCTATTTCGAGCATCCCAACGTGTACGTATGGAACAACGACCTGGCGCAGATTCACGATGCCGGACTGAACATGATCCGCACCGGCTGGTGGAGCGGCTGGGACAAATTCTGCGATGAAAACGGTCAGCCCTACGAACGCACGCTGCGCACTCTCGAAGCCTATCTCATGACCGCCCGCAAGAACGGCCTGCCGGTGCAGTTCAACTTCTTCGCCTTCCTGCCAGACGTTCTCGGAGGCAC
>PKYX01000335.1 GCA_003132825.1 Acidobacteriaceae bacterium | reverse complement strand
AGCAGGCCGCCCTTGGCGTGCATGATGTCGGCGATCTTATGGATGTCCTGCTCGAAGATTCCGAGCGTGTTGGGATTGGTAAGCATGAAGGCGGCCACGTCTTCATTCATCTGGGCCGCGAGTGCCGCGATGTCCACCATTCCGCTGGCGTTCGACTTCAGATTCTCGACCCCGTAGCCGACAGCAGCTGCCGTCGCCGGGTTCGTGCCATGGGCGGAGTCCGGAATCAGAATCTTCTTCCGCGGATTGCCCTTTGATTGCTGCCAGGCCCGCACGATCAGCAGCCCCGTCATCTCGCCGTGCGCCCCAGCTGCGGGCTGCAGCGTGATAGCGTCCATTCCGGTGATTTCTGTCAGGCACTCGCTCAGTGTCTTGATGATGCGCAACGCGCCCTGCGAAATCTTCTCCGGCTGGCTGGGATGCGCGTTGGCCAGCCCTTCGAACCGCGCCACCACTTCATTCACCCGCGGGTTGTATTTCATGGTGCACGACCCCAACGGGTACATGCCCAGATCAATCGCATAATTCCAGGTGGAAAGGCGCGTGAAGTGCCGGATGATTTCAATCTCGCTGACTTCCGGCATATTTCCCAGATCTTTTCTTTCGCTCGACCCCAGAAGCTCCGCGCTGTCCACTTCCGGCACATCGAGCGGCGCGAGCTTCCAGGCCGCCTTGCCGGGCGACGACTTCTCGAAGATCAACCCTTCGTTCTGGTTCACGTGCCGGGTGGCTTTCGGAGTCCTGTGCTTCATCGCATCATCTCCGGCAGCTCATCCTGGGCGTAGCCTTCCTCTTGGCCCGCTTTGATGGAACGCTCGCTCTCGGCGACCACTCCGGCCGCGGCGTCGATGCTGGTGCGCAGGGTCATCTCCGTGCAGCACCACAGGGCGGCGTTTCTCATTTCGGGATAAAACTTCTGCAAAGGAAGTCCGCCCACGATCTTGTGCTCGAGAAGGCGGCTGTTGATCGCGCGGGGATCTTCGCTGGTCTGTATCACAAACTCGTTGAAGCGCGGCGCACCGGCAAACAGAACGGCGGCACGGTCGCCAAAGCGCGCGGCGGCATACGCGGTCTTGGCCAGATTCTGTTTCGCCAGTTCCTTCAGGCCGGCTTTGCCGTAAATGGTCATGAAGATGTTGACCATCAGCGCTACCAGCGCCTGGTTGGTACAGATGTTCGAGGTCGCCTTCTCGCGCCGGATGTGCTGCTCGCGGGTCGCCAGTGTCAGCACGAACCCGCGCTTGCCGTTGCGATCGGTCGTCTGTCCGACCAGTCGTCCCGGCATTTGGCGGACATACTGCTCGCGGGTGGCGATCACGCCGCAATAAGGCCCTCCGAAACCCAGAGGCACGCCAAACGATTGCGCTTCCATGGCGACGATGTCCGCCTGGCGCGGCGGTTCCACGATCCCGAGCGAGACAGCTTCGGCAATCGAAACCGCCAACATGGCGCCGTGCTTGTGAGCAATCTCGGCGACCGCGGCCACATTTTCAATCGTGCCAAAGAAGTTCGGCGATTGAATCAGGACGCAGGCGGTCTGCGGGGTCATGGCTTGTTCCAAGGCTCCGAGATCGAGACCGCCGGTATCGGCGTAGGAGATCTCGGTCACGGGCAGGCCTTGATGATGAGCGTAGGTGGCGAGAACCTCGCGGTATTGCGGATGCACACTGCGTGCAACCGCGACCGAGCGCCGGCCGGTGAGGCGGATGGCCATCATGGCGGCTTCGGTGGTGGCGGTTGAGCCGTCATACATGGAGGCGTTGGCAACTTCCATGCCGGTCAATTCGCAGATCATCGTCTGGAATTCGAAAATCGATTGCAGCGTGCCCTGCGAAATCTCCGCCTGATAGGGCGTGTAGGCGGTGAGAAATTCGCCGCGAGAAATCAGCGAGTCGATGATCACGGGCCGGTAGTGATAGTAAGCGCCCGCCCCGAGGAAGGTCGCATAGCCATCGCCGTTCTCGCGCGAACGCTCCCGAAACCAGTCGACAATTTCAGACTCCGCCATCTGCCGCGGAACCTTGAGGTCGCGTTCCAGCCGGTATTCGGCCGGAATCGGCGCGAAGAGATCGGCGATCGAGCGTGCCCCGATGGCCTGCAGCATGGCGGTTCGGTCGGCTGGAGATTTGGGCAGATAGCGCATGAGAACTCAGTTTAGATGCAATCCCGATCCATCGGACTCTTCTGTGCCGCCGTCGGGCTCGTTCCATTCAGGGTTGCCGAAGGGCTCGGCTTCAGCCCTTGCGGTCGGAAACTGCAAGCCGCAGGCCGGGCCCCTGAGGGTCGGTCCCTCAATGCCCGCCTTCTTCCGCCACAAACTTTTCATAGTCAGCCGCCGAGAGCAGCGAGTCCAGCTCGATTGGATGTCCAAGCGTGATCTTGATCATCCAGGCGGAGTGCGCGTCTTTGTTGATTTTTTCCGGCGCGGTTGCCAGTTCGCCGTTCACCGCGGTGACCGTTCCGGAAGCCGGCGCATAGAGATCTGAGACCGCTTTGACCGATTCCACCGAGCCGAAGACCTTGCCCTGAGCGATTGCCGCCCCGACCTTCGGCAACTCCACGAAAACAATGTCGCCGAGAGAGTCCTGGGCGTGGCTCGTAATGCCCACGGTCGCGCCATCGCCTTCGGCTTTGATCCACTCGTGCTCTTTGGTGTACTTGAAATCCGCGGGATAAGACATGTTCGGTTTCCTTTGCCTCTCGCTCTCCGCCGCTCGTCCTTCGTTAGGGTGCGCCGGATCCTCTGTGGTCCTGGTTAAGACTTTCGTGGCCGCTTGTAAAACGGCGTGGGCACGACCTGCGCCTTCACTCCCTGCCCGCGAATTTCGACCCGGACCACCGATCCCACCGCCGCAAACTCCGGCGGCACATACGCTCGCGCAATATTTTTTTTCAGAAACGGGGCAAATGACCCGCTGGTGACGTATCCAATCTCGCGCCCGTTCTCCGCGAAGACCTTGTAGCCGTCCCGCGCGATGCCGCGCTCAACCATCTCGAGGCCCACCAAGGTTCGTCTCAACCCCGTAGCCCTGGCTTTCTCGAGGGCCGCCCGGCCGATAAACTCGGGCTTCTCCATCTTGCAGAAGCGATCGAGCCCCGCCTCCCAAACATTGATCGTATCGGAAATCTCGTGCCCATAGAGCGCCAGCGTGGCCTCCAGCCGGAGAGTGTTGCGGGCGCCCAAGCCGCAGGGGACGGCGCCAAACTCCCGGCCCGCGTCGAGCACCTGATCCCAGACCGAGGTGCTGGTGGATTCATCGGCAGGAATGTAGATCTCAAATCCGTCTTCGCCAGTGTACCCAGTACGGGCGATCAGAATATTTTTCAGTCCGCAAACCGCGGCGTGGGTGAACCAGTAGAATTTCACCGCGGAAAGATCGGCATTGGTCAGTTTCTGCAGCAGGTTCACCGCCTTTGGCCCTTGAATCGCGATCTGGGTGTAGTTGTCCGAGAGATCTTCGACCTTACACTCGAACGGACCCGCTTGGTCGCGCACCCAGCCGAAATCCTTTTCTCGCGTACCGGCATTGATGACCAGCAAGTAGTCCTGTTCGCCCAGTCGGTGCACGATCACATCGTCGACAAAGGTTCCCGGCGGATAGAGCATCGCCGAATACTGCGCCTGCCCGATCGCCAGTCGCGAAGCGTCATTCATCGAGATATGCTGTACCGCCGCCAGGGCGCCAGGCCCGCCCAGGCGAATATCCCCCATATGGCTCACGTCAAAAATGCCCACGCCCCTACGAACCGCCAGATGCTCGGCAATAATGCCGCCCGACGGATATTCGACCGGCATCTCCCAGCCGTTGAAATCGACCATCTTGGCGCCCATCCGGCGATGGGCAGCGTGGAGGGCGGTGATGCGGGTAGCCGGCATGTTCGCCGCAAGCGCGGACAAAAAAACCTCGATCAGAAGCAGTGGCTGGGCTGCCAGGATAGAGATAGTAAGACTTCTTACCGTATCACGCGCTTTTTGAGCCGGTCAAACCGCTTGCGGGTGGCCCATTCCGGGACCAGGAACCCGTCAAGTTACCAATGGAACTTTTCGCCGCCCCAGAGCCGCGCTAGAGTTGTTTCGTCATGTACACGAGCAAGACCAAATTCCGTTGTTCCACCTGCGAAATGACCGAAGAGCGCTGCGAATGCGATCGCTACTGCTACATTTGCATGGGACAGCACGCCGTCCGCCTTTGCGAAGACGGCCTCTACTACTGCGAAGCCTGCCGCGAAGCCTGCGACTACAAGCCGCAGGATTAGAGGAGGCCTTTCGGCGTCAAGGCCCCGTGGTTCATGATTCCGCGAACCTCCACGTCGCCCGCCTGTGTTCTAGAGTGCGATTCCGTCCGCGCGGTCCATTCCCCCCATCCCCCCTATTCTGACGCTTCCTGGACAGTGGTCTGAGCGGTGCTCGGGAGAGTTCGGGTCGGGCCGGTCGCGGGCAGCGGTGCCGACGCCGCACCTAACGCCACTACGATCACTTGGGGGCGGAGGGCTGAACCCAGGCTGATGGCTCCTAGATCACAACCGCCTCTTTGTACTCCCCAAAAACTTTCCGCAGGGTGTCGGAGATTTCGCCGACGGTGGCGTAGGCTTCAACGGCCGCCAGGATGACCGGCATCAGGTTGGCACCGGAGCGGGCGGCGTCTTCGACTTGTTGAAGCGAGGCTTGCCACGGGCCCGAGTCGCGGCGTGCCCGCAGAGCGCGCAGGCGTTCGATCTGTTGGTTCTCCAGGCCTTCGTCGATGTGCTGAGTGGGAATCGGCGTCTCATGCTCGACCGCGAAGCGGTTCACGCCGACCACGATGGCTTCCCCGTGATCCACCTGCCGTTGGTATTCGTAGGCGGCGTTCT
>PKYX01000032.1 GCA_003132825.1 Acidobacteriaceae bacterium | reverse complement strand
CGAGGTCGAAGTCGATACCGAAACCGGCAAGTACTACATCACGGATTTCCTCGCCGTGGCCGATGTCGGCACGGTGATTCATCCCAAGGCGCTCGGCGGACAGGTGCTCGGCCGATCCATTTTGGGCATCGGCCACGCCATCAGCCAGAAGTGGGTGTTTGACCCCCAATATGGCCACACCGTCTCCCGGCGATTCCACCACACCAAGCCGCCCACCATTCTCGATGTGCCCGTCAACATGCAATGGGCTGCACTCGATATTCCGGATCCGGAGACGCCGGTGGGCGCTCGCGGCGTCGGGGAGCCACCCGTGGGCGGGGGGTGCGGCGCCATCTTGAATGCGCTTTCGGATGCGCTGGGCGATGAGATTTATCGCCGCGCCCCCGTCAACCTTGACACCATTCTGACATCGCTCGAAGCCGGGCGGCCCATGCAGGATCCCTTGACCGCACACATCTAGGGGAGAACGGAGAAGTCTATGGCTGTAATCCGAGATGTCATGCCGGCGTTTCAGTTGTTTCAGCCGAACTCGATTGCGGAGGCGCAAAGGCTTCTCGAACAGCACGGACAGGATGCCTGGGTGATGGCCGGCGGCCTCGACAGCTTTGACTGGCTGAAGGACCGAATCAAAAGACCCAAGGCCTTGGTCGATCTGAGTGGCATTGAAGAACTCAGGGGGGTTCGCACGACCGCCGACGGAATCGAAATCGGCGCCATGACCACGCTTACCGAGGTGGTCGGCCATCCCATCATCCAGCAAAAGTATGGACTGCTGGCGCAGGCCGCGGAACTGGTGGCGTCGCCGCAGATTCGCAATCAGGGCACCCTCGGCGGCAACGTGTCGCAGGACGCGCGTTGCTGGTACTACCGGGCCGGATGGCCGTGTTACCGCGCCGGAGGCAACATCTGCTACGCCGACACGCCGGTGGGCCGGAACCGCGAGCACGCGATTCTGCACGCGGAGCGATGTGTAGCGGTCAATCCCTCCGATTCCGCGCCCGCCTTGATAGCGCTCGACGCCAAGTTCGTGATGCAAACCCCCAAGGGCGAACGCGTGGTCGATGCCGAGGACTATTTCATCGGGCCCGAGATTGACATCACTCGCATGAATATCCTGCAACCGGGATATCTGTTGACCGCCATTCGGATCCCCTCGGCCTGGGCGGGAGCGCAGTTTTATTTCGAGAAGGTGCGCGATCGGAACGTATGGGACTTCCCGCTGCTGAACGTGGCCTCGGCCATGATGTTGTCAGGCGACACAATCCAGGGGATCCGTATCGCGGTGAATGCCGCCGCTGCCCGGCCGTTGCGGCTGAAAGCAGTGGAGGATGCTGTCCGCGGCAAACAGCGCACGGCAACCACCGGGGAACTGGCGGGAAAGCTGGCGGTCCAGGGAGCCGTCCCGCTGCAGTTCAACGCCTACAAGGTCCCGCTGATGAGAAATCTGGTGAAGCGCGCCATTAGCGGTGTCGAGGAGGCAGCATGGGCTTCATAGAGTGGGCGACAAGTCCTCTGGGACAGAATGTCCCGATTCACATTGCGTGGTTTCTGATCTGGGTTGCGCTGATCGCTGGAATGCTGTTCCTCATCGTGCACGCCATCTACATCCGGTACTTCGCCGGGGAAAAAGAGTTCGCAGCCGTCGCTTCTCCGGAGATCGCGGCGCGGCTGCCGGCCCGTGTTCCCAGACACTCGCTGGTGGCGCGGGCATTTCACTGGATCATGGCCGCCTCCATGTTCACACTGTTGTTTACGGCGTTTTTGCCGAAGGTGGGCGTCCAGTTCGACTGGGTGACTTACCACTGGATTGCCGGCGTGGTGTTGACCGTCTCGGTCGTCTTTCACATCTTCCATGCTTCCTTCTTTTTGGACTTCTGGTCGATCTGGCCGGATAAGGCAGACCTCGAAGATGCATGGAAGAGGGTACAGCGCTTCCTGGGGAAGCCAGCGGGACTGCCGCGGAAATTCGCCAAATATCCCTTGGNNGTGTTCATGATGTCCCGCGTGCGTACTCCTTTCTTTCGGCGCAACCCCTACTTGTTCACCGATATGACCTGGGGGCTGATGTATGTGCTGCACGGCCTGGCCGGAGTGGGTCTGATCACGCTGGTGATCGTGCACGTGTACTTTGCAGTCCGGCCGGAGAAGCTACCCATCACCGCATCGATGATTGTCGGTTCGATGAGCCGGGAATTTTATCTGCAAGAGCACGATCCCAAGCGCTGGGTGGTCGAGACCTTACCCAGCCCGCGGCGAGGCGTGGCTGATGCCGACTGAGTTTGTGGAGCGCTGTGACACGATCGAGGAGTGCTATGAGTTTCTGCTCGCCTACGCGGGGCAAGGGCTCCCCAGCGATAAGGGCAGCCAAGCCGGTGGACAGGTACGTGAATTCTTGCAGCGTGCAGCCCAAGCGATGACTGGCTTGGCGGAGAGTTGCGCGCAGGCAGTGCAGGAGCTCGAACCGGAACCGATCGCCAAATACCAGGCTTTTTGTGCCGTGCTCGACCGTGACGCCCAGGACTCGCNNGCTGGCTGCGATCGAGTTGGTTTTGGCCCAGTCTTCGATCAGCTCGCAATTGATTGACAACCTGAACGCTTCAAGCCACGTGCGGGCGTTGCTGACCGACTTGTTTCTGGTGGGCGAGGTCGTGAGAACGCGGCACCAAGCGGGGTCGCGGATGAGCCAGCAAGCGTCCTCGAATCTCGAAAATCTATCCTCCGCAAAGGCTCCGTTCCCCACCAAATGACAACGCCCGGCAGGCCATCTTGCGACCTCGGATCGCGGGCGAAAAGCCGAAGGCGCTGGAAAAGGAAAGAGGCTCTCGGTGACCAAGTTCCGATCTTGCCGATCTATGTTTTTTGTCGTGGCCCGCTGCGTTACCGCCTCCTGTCTCGCTGGATGTTGCCTGGCGCAGGGGCAAGCCTACAATCAATACAATAAAGAGATCCGCATCAGCCATCTGCCTTCGCTGACGGCCCGCTCTACCGACGCCTCCGATGTGCTGGCGGCCGAGGCGGCGATCATCTTCCGAGACCCGGAGGTCTGCTGCGGCAAGAAATCTGCTCTCGGAGACCGCGTCCGGCTGGCCGACCCCAGTTCTCTCGAGGCGATTGCCAACAAGCTGCGAGGCCGGAATGTGTTGAGCGACGGGCGCGCTTTCATCGTCACGGCGGAATATCTGTCCCCACCTTCGGTCAATGTTGGTGAGCTGATCAGTGCGGTCATCGAGAAACATGCGCCACTCATGGAGTGGAATTCTCATTTGTATGTAGTCTACGGAGTCATCTTCGATGAGACTTTCGACGCCACCACTGGGGCCAGAGGAAACGACCTCCATAAGCTGTTACTGCTGGACCCTCGATTTTCCGATGAGCGTCGCGAGGTTTCCTTCGATCGCACAACCGATTGGGAAAAGGTGCAAGGTCTGTTGCTGCTGCGGGCCGCACCTGAATAGTTCTCCCCGCGCGGCGGGCGGCTGAGAAAACCCGGCGCCGCTATTTCCGAGGAAGAATCCCGTTTTTTGGTCCAGATGACCAAGGGGCTCCGACCGTTCACCGTGAGCGCGATCGGATCTGTGGCGACTGCGGCGTTGGCTGGTCCTGTACCCGCGATCGCGGCCGGTGCAGTGGGTCTGGCCGCAGATTTGGTGTGGGGGTTCCTGCGGAAGGGTTCTTCGAGTCGCGAACCAGCGCTAGTTCGACATTTTGCGGTATTGTAGAAGCCGAACCTGCGACCGGTGTGGTTCTTGGTCGCTCAGCACGGGGCAACAAGGATCTTTCTCTCGGAACTTGACTCAATTGGATCTAAACCGGAAACGCATCGCCATGAAACAAAACGTCTGAACGTTCCGTCACCACTGTTCCCGAACCAAGTACTCCTTGACTATGAGGCTGTGGGAGCCGTGACAGGGCTTCATTTGATGCCGAGTTTCTTCTGCCATCTCGCAAAAATATGCTGGCGAGTTTTGAGGAACCGATCGCCGCCTAAGAGTAATCGCGGCCTCCGGTCTCGCTTCTCAGGAATAACCAGTCCATGAACGCCAACTCGATTCACGTCAAACGCACGGCCACGGTCCTCAGGCCTGACCAGTCACGCGTTCTTCTGCGGCCGTTCAGGCACGAGGATCCCGAGCGATCTTCCAGGATTATCGCCAGGATCATGTCGCTCTCAGAAGACCAAGTCGGGCCACTTCTGGACGAAGTATCCGCTGAATTCTCCCAGCGACACCAGCAAATCCACAGATCCTTTCTGGAACGGTTCGAACAGGTCCGCGACTTCCTATTGACCGATGAGAAAATTTCCGAACAGAGACAGCTGTTGATTGGTTCTTATTTCGTTTGCGAATACTCCTTAGAATCTGCAGCACTGTTCAATCCTTCCATCGTCCCGCACCCTGACCAGTCTGACCTGCCTTGGGGCGCTCTACGTTTTATCCTCAGCTTGCGCGCCACGGGGGAGGGACATATTTCTTCCATCACTTTTCGAACGGGGATCATCCACGCCGACCATCGGATCGAGGTCCTGCCCCCAGCAGGCTTCCTTACCGAGCCGCGTCAAATTCCGAATCCCAGTTACGATAAGGCGCTCTTTGAGCGGAAACTTTTTGAGCTGGGATTGAACAACGAATTTACACGCCGGGCGATGGGCAAGTTTGGGGAGTCGTTTGGATTGGAAGAATTGCGCGCCAGTCTCGAAGTGGAAATGCATCAGTCGCACGTGTCGGACCGGAACGCGATCCGAGGAATGTTGGCTTTGGCCCGGTCCAACCATGAGGTTCAGTTTCAGCCCCAACAGCAGCTGTCTGAACGGGTTCTTTTCCCAGCCACGCCGTCGCAACGCAACGGTATCGAAGACGCCCGGTTCGTGTGCTTCCAGAAAGATGATGGATCCCACGTCTACTACGCCACCTTCACGGCATTCGATGGCAAGGTGATTTTGCCCGAACTGGTGGAGACTTCCGACTTCCTCCGCTTTCGGTTTATCACGCTGAATGGTCCGGCCGCCGAAAACAAAGGCATGGCCATGTTCCCCCGGAAAATCAACGGCGTTTATGCCATGCTTTCCCGCCAAGACAATGAAAACATCTACATCATGTTTTCTGACAACGTACACTTCTGGCATGAACGCAAAGTGCTGCTTAAGCCGACGTTCCCCTGGGAACTAGTCCAGCTTGGGAACTGCGGTTCCCCGATTGAAACTGAAGCAGGCTGGCTAGTCCTCAGCCATGGTGTCGGCCCCCTGCGAACGTACTGCATCGGCGCATTCCTCCTCGATCGCAACAATCCTGGCAAAGTGATCGGCCGCCTCCATGAACCGTTGCTCAAGCCGAATCAAAGCGAGCGTCAGGGGTACGTTCCCAATGTCGTTTATACCTGCGGCGCTCTCGTGCACAACGGCGAACTGATCGTTCCCTATGCCATGGCCGATCACGCCACCGGTTTCGCTACCGTTCCCCTCGATGAAGTGCTGGCTGCCATGGACTAGGAAGTGCCGTCGAACAGCATGAGCGACCCCAACAAAAGAGTAGCGATCCTGTCGCCAATAGCCTGGCGAACGCCTCCTCGGCAATATGGCGCTTGGGAAACGGTGGCTAGCAATGTCACCGAAGGGCTCATCGCCCGTGGCTGGGACGTGACATTGTTCGCTAGCGGGGATTCTGTGACCCGCGCTCACTTGCATGCCGTGGTGGACAAGGGATATGAAGAGGATTCCGCCGTCGATGCCAAAGCAGCCGAATACCTTCACATCTCCGAAGCGTTCGAGCACGCTGCTGAGTTTGATCTCATCCACAGCCACTACGACTTCATGCCTTTGAGCTACACGCGGCTCATCAAAACACCGGTCCTAACTACCATCCACGGATTCTCGTCACCCAAAATCATGCCCGTCTATCAGAAGTATCGTGACGGATATTTCGTTTCCGTCAGCGACTCTGACCGAGCGACAGAGCTCAATTACCTAGCGACTGTCTACAACGGCATTGATCTCTCGCTGTACCCGCTTCAGGAATGCGGCGGGGATGACCTGATTTTCCTCGGTCGGATCCACCCGGATAAAGGTGTTCATCTGGCGATCGAGGTTGCTCGTTTGTGCGGAATGCGTTTGATCATCGCTGGTATTATCCAGGACGAAGCCTATTTCCGGGAGCAAATCAGACCCCATCTTGACGATCACGACATTCTCTATATCGGACCAGTGGACGTGAAGGGCAAGAACGAACTGTTTGCTCGAGCCCGAGTTCTCCTGCACCTGAACACCATCCCGGAACGATTCGGGCTTGTCCTAGTCGAAGCCAATGCAGCCGGCGTGCCCGTCATCGCAATGGACCTCGGTTCTTGCCGTGAAGTGATTAAAGACGGGCAGACCGGTTTCCTAGTTGACAACGTCGCTGAGGCAGTTCGGGCCGTTGGACGAATTTCCGAGATCGACCGATCTGCTTGCCGCAGCCGAGTCCGACAATACTTTTCGATCGAAACCATGGTCGAGGGATACGAACGAGTGTACTCGACGATTTTTGATCTGGAGGAGAAGAAACGATCATGAAGCCGGACATTGTCAGGCGGTACAGCCACAACCCCATCCTCACCAAGGCGGAGATCCCATATCCCGTGGAGACTGTTCACAACGCGGCGGTCGTGAAGCACGGGAACGAATACATCATGCTTTTCCGCTCCCATCTCCGCACCGGACGGTCCATCATTGGCTTGGCACGCAGTGCCGACGGGTTCCACTTCACCGCCGATCTACAGCCTTTTCTGACTCCTGACCGGGACGGCCCTTTCGCTGCCTATGAAGAGTTTGGCGTGGAGGACCCGCGCGTCACCCTGGTGGAGGGAGAGTACATCATCACCTACAGCGCATACTCGCGAAATGGAGTGCGGATCGCCCTGGCCAAGACGAAGGACTTCAGTCGGGTGGAAAGAGTTTCCTTGATTACGGAGGCGGATTATCGGAATGTGGTGATTTTTCCCGAGAAGTTTGACGGGCTTTATGCCCGGCTTGACCGTCCTCATTCTGAAATCGCTCCCTGGTCAATCTGGATTTCCTATTCTCCGGATTTACGCTATTGGGGCCAATCGCAGCTCATCATGAGGCCCGTGCAATATCACTGGGACGAAATGAAGATCGGTCCTGGCGCGCCTCCGATCAAAACGGACCAGGGATGGCTGTCTATATATCACGGAGTCTTCCGGACTATGGATGGATCGGTCTATCGTTTGGGAGTTGCTCTTCACGACCTCATGGACCCGGCAAAGATCATCGGTGTGGGCGACTCATGGATTTTGCAACCGGAGGATCCTTGGGAGATAACCGGATATGTTCACAACGTAGTCTTCACCTGTGGTGCCGTTCCGGAGCCTGATGGAACCGTAAAACTCTACTGGGGGGGCGCAGACACGGTCATGTGCGTGGGCGAAGCGAANNGGATCTGGTCGCACTATGCCTCCATCACGGCAGACCGGCAAAGTAAGCATGGCATTTCGAGAGTCCGCTGGCGCCGCTGATTGACGACCTCGGGAACAGTGACAGATCATGTGGGGGGAAACATGGCGATCAACATGGGGGAACCAGATCTGCTCATCGCGTGATTATACGGTTGAGGTCTGTTCCCTCAGGCGCGCGAGACTGGGTATGCCCGTTCCTAGGACGTCCACTGTAAGCTGCTAGAGCCGAACCAGCCGTTGCTTCGCAATAGTAAAAAACCGCACGGTCCGATTGGCCCAATTTGATATGCTGTGGCAATACGAAACACAGATTGCGACGATGACGACGTGGAGGCTATCGGACCATGAGAATCGGAAAATCCGTTGCTCGTAACGCGCTCCTGGTCGGGCTGCTTTGCCTTGTAGTTTTCCGAGGGGCTTGGAGCAGCGCACGGCCCGGTGATGTTTCTCGGCCAGTGCTCGTTAACACCTGTCTCATTACCGGCAAGTTTAGGGAGTTGGTTGACTTCTATCAACATGCCTTGGGTGTCTCGCCACAGCCAGTAATCAGCGGTGTATATGCTGAGTTTCACACCGGGGTAGGAGTACTTGCGATCTTTTCAGCGGAGGCGCAGGAGAAATACATTTCCGGCTCCGCCGAACCGGCAAACAACCGAAGCGCAATCCTGGAGTTCAGGGTGGCGAATGTCGATGCGGAATATGTGCGGCTGCAGAGCTTCGTCGAAACCTGGGTCAAACCTCCCACGAATCAGCCGTGGGGCACCCGTTCCGTGTATTTTCGTGACCCCGATGGCAATCTGGTTGATTTCTATTCGCCGGTGAAAGCTCAATAGGGTGGGCAGAAAGGGCGAATCCGCCTCTGTCGTCGCTCCCTACGACCCCTCGAACCCAAAGCTCCGGCGGCCAGACCAGGTCTCGGATTTCTTTGCGCAGGTGGGCAAGAATACGAATTACCTCATTTATCTCAGAGAGATCCTTGCGGACAATTTCGAGTTTGTGATGAGACCTGCGACAGTTCTCAAGCAGGCAGCGAAAGCTCCATGAGAACGCCTTGCGATGAAGCCCTAATGCGATCAGGCGGTGCCGGAGTTCCAACGGGAACGAAGGCGAGCGCCTGGATACTCACCGTGACCATTCTCGGTTCCAGCATGGCTTTCATCGATAGCACGGTGGTCATCGTCGCTGTGCCTGCGATTCAGGCCAGCTTTCATGCCACGGTGGTGGATCTGCAATGGGTGATCGAGTCGTACGGACTGTTTCTGGGCGCATTGATTCTAGTTGGCGGCTCGCTCGGCGACCTATTTGGCCGCCGTCGGATGTTCGTGGCCGGAGTAGCGATTTTCGCCCTGGCCTCCGCAGGTTGCGGCCTTGCCTTGAACATTCATCAATTGATCATCGCGCGCAGCATGCAAGGCGTGGGCGCCGCCCTGCTCGTGCCCGGCAGCCTGGCCATTATCAGTACGTCGTTCGACGAGCAGAGTCGTGGCCAGGCAATCGGCACGTGGTCGGGCTTTACGGCGATCACGACTGCCGTTGGGCCCGTACTTGGCGGCTGGCTGGTGCAGCATGCTTCCTGGAGGTGGGCGTTTTTCATTAATCTTCCGCTGGCGGCGGCCGTGATGGCTATTTCGTTTTGGCGGATTGCGGAGAGCCACAGCGGCGTTGCAGGTCGCGTCGATTGGTTCGGAGCGCTTCTTGCCACCGTGGGACTGGGCGGTTTGGTGTACGGGTTCATCGAATCGGTTACGCTAGGTTGGAGAAGTCCTCAAGTTTTCGGCGCCTTCATCGTAGGCTTCGGTTGTCTTGCCGCGTTGGTGTTTGTCGAAGCTAACGTCGGTGCGCCGATGCTCCCACTTGGGCTGTTCCGAAGCCGCAACTTCAGTGCCGCGAACCTGCTTACTCTGTTTCTTTACGCTGCTGTCGGAATCTTCTTTTTCTTGTTTCCGCTGAACCTCATCCAAGTCCAGCGATACTCCCCTACGGCTGCCGGCGCCGCCATGCTTCCCTTGATTCTGCTCATGTTCTCTCTATCCCGCTGGTCCGGCGGACTGGTCGCCCGCTATGGCGCAAAAGGTCCCCTGATCATTGGTCCGCTCACTGCCGCTTTGGGTTTCGTCTTGTTCGCGGTGCCCTCGGTCGGAGCGAGCTATTGGACGACCTTCTTTCCGGCGATGGTTGTTCTGGGGTTCGGGATGACGGTCACTGTGGCCCCTCTCACCACCCTGGTGATGAATTCGGTAAATCAAGACCGAGTCGGCGCGGCTTCGGGAATCAACAATGCNNGGGATTGTGATGATTAAGGCCTTCGGTTCTCAACTAAACCACAGCCTGGCTCACCTCTTGCTGCCCCCGGGCATTCAGCGACAGCTCCAAACGGACGAGGTCAAGCTCGCCGGCTTGCAGGTTCCTGCTGGCCTAAGTCCCGGCCTGAGAGCCTCCCTCGAGGACTCGATTGGGGAAGCATTTGTATTCGGATTCCGGATGGTCATGTGGATTTGCGCCGGCCTGTCTCTGGCCAGCGCCGCGGTCGCATGGTTTCTGATTCCAAGGGATCGTGATCGCCACGGGCTGGCTGCCGGGCCCACTTGATCTGGAGAAAGCCACCGCAGATGAGGAACACATCCCCAACGCTGAAGCCCGGTAAATCGAGCGCACATGGCGCGGGATTCACAGCCTGCGAAGTGGCGATCCGGCGGGTACGCTCGCCAACCCCTGGTCACCCTTGATCGAGGAGTCGAGCCAAAGCGTGCTTCGCCGCCGGCCACTCCGACGCCACGATCGAATACCGCACCGAGTCGCGCGGGGTGTAGTCAGCAGCCATCCGGTGGGCACGGAGAATCCCTTCAAATTGGCCGCCAATCCGTTCGAGCGCAGCGCGTGACCGCTGGTTGCGCGCGTCGGTATGAAAGCAGACGCGGAGCACCTGCCAGGTTTCGAAAGCATGCGTCAGCATGAGCAGCTTGGCTTCGGTGTTGGCGGCGGTACGGATTGCCGATTGGGCCAGCCAGGTATAACCGATTTCACAAGCATCGGGAGCGCTGCGGCCGTGCGACGAGTGGCCCTCGGGCCATGACCATCGCTCCAGGTTCCAGAAGCGGGTGGAGCCGATGACGACGTCGTCGGCCAGGCGGACGGTGGCGAACGGCACCGCGCTGCCGGCATCCCTCCACGCCAGAGCGGTATCTACATATCTGGTGGCCTCGACTCTTCCCTGAGGGACCGGACTCCACCGATAGAGTCCGGGATCAGCCGCGGCGGCGGCTACCAGTTCGTCAACAAGGTCACCGGCGGCCGTATCCCGCGGGAATACATCCCGTCGGTCGATGCCGGTTGCCANNCGTGGACGTGACGGTGCTCCAGCGGTTCGAGGCGAGCGTGCTTGCCTACGAGCACAGGGCTTTCCATTCTCATGAACTCCACCTTTACGCCCTACCCCGGAAGCGGATGATTTCGCGGCGATCGCGCTTCGATGGTCGGCCTTCCGGCAACCTTTCGAATTGCTGCATTGCCTTCCGCTCGGCTGCCAGCTTCTGGCGCAATTCACGGCTGGCCTCGGTTTCTCGGTAAAGGGTCTGCGCCACCGAGGCCGGGCCGCGCGTCTCACTCAGAAGCAGAACCTCGAGCTCGAAGTCGCCCCCCTCATTGGTTACTCGTAACCGGTCCCCGGCCCGTACCTCGCGTGCCGCTTTGGCAGGGTGCCCATTCGATTGAATTCTGCCGAGTTCGCAGGCTCGCTTCGCGAGCGTGCGCGTCTTGAAAAATCTGGCGGCCCAGAGCCAAGCATCCATTCGTACCCCGGTCATGATTTATCTTCCTATCCGCGCGGAGATTTCCGGCGCGCCTCCAATTGGATTCCTTTGATATGACGGGGCAGCTCGGGGAGAAACCCCAGTCTTGCTACGGGCCAGAACCATGGCAGCGGCCAATGCCGCCGTTTTGTGATCCTTGGTCCAAGGCGGACCGACCGAAGTTCCGAGGCGCGAGATCCAGCGCTCGATCCGGCTTGCCTGATTCCCGAATACCGTCTGAGCCCGGTCATTGAGTTCGCGCTCTCGAACGTCCGTGACAGGAATCTTCAAACCCTGGCAGGCTTTCCTCACGGCTCGGCGAAAGAATTCGCCGTCCGCGGTATGAATTAACGCGTGCGAGCGGAGAATGTTCGCCAGAGACGGCAGCGGTCGACCCGATGCCAGGAGGACGGCGGAACCGATGATGCGATGGTTGCGCAAGCCCAATTCCCGGACCAAATCCCCGATAGCCGCCGCCGCCAAACGCTCCGAAGCAGCGGCACAGTTCGCGAGGTAGCGTTCTGACTCCGCGAGTCCGAGGCTCGCCGCATAGTGATAGGGTTGGTTGGCCCCGGGAACTCTCGGATCCGTGGTGACGATGCGCCTGCGGTCCATTAACTCGACCGAGGTAGCGTCTCCGGCCACGGCCACGAGGACTCCCCAACCAGAATGCATCCTGAGACCGAGGGCCGCGCGCTTCATGCTTGAGGTTTCCTCGCAACCTCGGGCAAGTTTATCAATTTCATTCGCCCCCAGTCTTCGACCACGTGCCCACGCCCGGCGGTATGGGCGTGGTTCGTCAAGCCCACGACTGTCGGCTCTACCGTCTCTTATTGCGCGCAAGCTTCAGCCTTCAGCCTGAAACGGGTGGCCGCAGGCCAGCAACCCCGAAGGTAAAGTGTGTTCTTGCCCTTTCCGATTTCCCCGCGTAAGAATGTCAGCCGAAGCACCTATTCATGATAATAGAAATGCGGACCTACAAAACCAAACCCGGCCGACGCTCTGAATTCCTTGATATATTCCGCTCAAAGTCTGTCCCGGCGCACGCTGAAATCGGGATGAAAATATTGGGCCCGTTTCTTTCTGTCGAAGACCCCGACACGTTTTTCTTTATGCGCGGATTCCCTGATCTCGCGTCGCGTGAGCCGATGTAAGCAAGGTTCTATGAAGGAGAGCTTTAGAAGCGCGAACTGGAGAACACCCTATTGCCGATGTTGGATAGTATGAGGTGGTGCTGTTGGATGATCCCGAAGAGCAGATCCGCTGGTAATGGAATCCTGCGCGCGGGTTGAGCGCCCCCCTTCCCTCCGCGGAGCATCCGACCTGTGTTCACAGGTGTTTTCTTGCTTCCCCTCGGGATCGCGGAATACTATGGCGTGCCCCGCAAACTGCTTCGTGGCTCACGATCATGCGTTTGTCCGTTCGGTTCATCGCCCGAGGGAAGTTCTGGCTCGTCACTGCCTTGGTAATCGCGGCACAGGTCGGGTGCAGCCATCCCGCGACCAAGCAGGAACCCATTTTGTCCCTGAAACTGATGAGCTCCAGTCTTTCCGGTGACACCGTCCCAGACAAGTACACTTGCGACGGTCAGGATATTTCTCCCCAGCTGTCTTGGGAAACGCCTCCCGCACGCACCCAGAGTTTTACACTGGTGGTAACCGACAAGGACTCCACCCTCGGCTCCTGGCTGGGGTATTTCGTGCACTGGGTGCTATACGACCTGCCCGCCGACAAGCGTGAATTGCCCGAGGGAGTACCGAGACAGGAGCAATTGCCCGACGGATCACGACAGGGAAAAAATGACTTCGACAAAGTCGGCTACGGGGGGCCCTGTCCTCCGGGAGGGTCAGCTCATCGCTACAGTTTTGTGATCTACGCGCTCGATGGGAGACTGAACTTGCCGGGCGGGGCCACGGAGAAGCAAATTCTCAAGGCCCTGAAAGGGCACACTCTCGCGAAGGGCGAACTCGTAGGTCGCTACCGGCGCTAGATGCCGCAATGCGCCTCCGGCCGGTCGATGAATGTAGGGGCCTTTGCGATGGTCGGATACGACCTGCGAGTACACAAGATCCAACTCCTGTATTCAACACCAGGCAAAAAAACACCCTGGGAAAAACCCAGGGTGCGGGAATGAAGTCCATGATTCCTCAGTCGCCCGGCGGCTTTTCCTGTTCCTGCTGCCGTTTTTTCTCTTCCGGCGTTTGAGCTTTCGGCGGCTGCTTCGGAGGCGGTGCTGGCTTCGCCTCTGCCGGCGCCGGGGCATGTTGCGGCGAGCGCTCGGTCGGCGGCGGCGTGGGCGGACGAGGAACCGGCGCATTCCGGTTCGGCTCGGGACGATAGTTCGGTTGTGCTGCGGGTGGACGGTCATTTCGCGCCGGGGGCGGAGCAGTGGGGCGAGGCGCACTTGGCGGATTGACCGGTTGCGATGGAGGCGGCCGATACGTCTCCGGACGATTCGAAGTGGGCTCCGTACGACTGGCTGGCGGAGTTGGCGTGGGACGATTGTTCGGTTGCGGCGGCGCGGGCACGCGGTTCGGCGCAGGTTGATTCGGCGTCGTCGGCGGACGATAGGCGGGCGCGCCTGGCGCAGGGCGATTATTTGGTTGCGCCGGTGTTGGTCGATTGGGCTCAGCTGTCGGACGTCCATTCGGAGCGGGTTGATTTTCCGGACGGTTCGCCGTTTGGTTGACCGGATGGCCCATGGCCGGCGTTGCCGGTCTGCCCGCGGGCGCTTGCCTTACCATCGGCTGAGCCGCCGCGGGGTTTGCCGGACGCAGGCTCTGCACTTCGCTTCTCGCCAATGGTTGTCCGGGGTGCGCGGCCAGCGCTTGCTGCTGCTTCATAAAAGGCACGGGAGGAGGCGGCGGCATCCGCTTGGCCACCACTTGTCGGCTGGCTACGGCCGCGGGAGGAGCCGCTACGTGGTCGGCGCTCGACGCTTTTGCTCCGAGTACGCTTTCCCGGGTTGGAACCACGGCCACGCGCGTACTCACCGAAGCAGACGCAATATCGCGTGAGTTCATGGCAACCGCAACCCTCCCAACCGGTTGCGCGCTGGCGAAGGCGCGCTGCGGAACCGCCGTCACTGCGCCTTGTACGTTCCGGTTCACATAGGTCACATTGGTGATGTTCACCGTGTTGTGCACGATGGTGGTGTTGTAGACGTTGGTGACTTGCGTGACATTCACGGTGGTATTGCTGACGTTGACGCGATTCACGTAAGCCTCGCTCACGTGATAGGACGGAACGTATACTTCCCGCGGTCCTAATGGGAACCATCCCACATTACCGCCGAATCCTCCCGGACCACCGCCAATGAATACCACGAGCGCAGGGGCGTACACCGGGCGCACCGCCACCGGCCCGGCCACCCATCCCCAGCGTCCCCCGACACTCACCCAGCGGCCGTAGTGGAACGGGGCATAACCCCAGGAGGAATCATCGACCCAGGTCCATCCCCAGGGTGAGATCCAATCCCAGTGACCTTCGTGATAGGGAGCCCATCCGACGGCGACCTGGTTGGGAAACCAAACGTGACCGTAGTTGGAATCGTCCCGCCAATCTCCGTAATCATCGAGATCCTCATAGCCGACCACGTCGTGCGATAGATATTGCGCCGAACGGGAGGAGTCATATCGGTGATCGCGGCTATCAGTCCAAGNNGTCTGTCCGTTGCCCGTGGCTTCGCCGTCGCCTTGGCGAATACTGATCGACGTATTGCTGCCGTCTTCACTAGCCTCGATGCGATAGTGGCCGGGCCGCGAAACCGTGAAGGCCAGGTTGGGCGTATCGACTTCGAAGTCGTCCCCGTCATTCAGCTGACGTACCGTGACGCTGATCGCACCCGAACTGAGTTGGATCTGCACTGTATTGTCATCGAGGTTGAGGAAAGAAAATCCAGTGTTGGGGGCCAAGCGGATCACGGCGGATCCGAGCTGTACTTCGGCACGTGAACCTTGGTCGGCCCAGAGTTTGTCACCCGTCGTCATGGGCCGGTTGGGCACGGCCCCGACCCAATCGTCCTCACCCGCAGGTTGCAACGAAATCGAACCCTGCATGTAACCCAGGCGCGCGACGCGGCCTGGGGGATCGTCTTGATCCTGATCTTGAGACGATGCTCTGGTTGGCAAGCCGATAGCGACAAGCGCGAACCCCAATACGATGCTGCACCAGCCGAACTTCGATAGTGATCTCATAGAAGGTCTAGCTCCCAAGCTTTCTGCGCGAATTTTCTCGCTAAACCCAAGGCCCCGATGGAATAGAAGTCCAACCTTGGATGCCCGATATGGCTGACGCGGCGAGGACGAAATTCTTGCCTTGACGGCGAATGAGGAGGGATCTCCGTCCTGATTTCTGGAATAGCTCTATCATACGCCCACCGCATTCTCGCTTCTTGGGAAAGAAGTGCAGAAAGTTAATCCAAGGATCGGCAACCGCCGGCGTGTAAAATGTTTACGGACCAGATTTGATTTCATACTTGAAGCACTGGGGGATGGCGAAGTCGATTGAGCCCTGCTTTCAGCATTTTGCCGGGTGTCCTACGGGCGGTACTGGATGGAACGACAAGGTGCTTACAGGTAGCGTGCCGTTCAGGCCGGATGTTATCGCCGGACTGAGGGACGCCGGCTGCGCTGCGAAACACCTTTTGCGGGTCGGGAATGGTTGCGATGAACTCATCAACGGTGGACAAGTTTTGGCAAGCCGCGCGTCACATGGCCGAGAAGTGCGTCGATCGCTTACCAGCGTTATTGGTAGCCATCGTCGTATTTATCGCGTTTTATGCCTTCAGCCTTGTCGTCGATCGGATAATCCGGCGAAGTGTCCCGAGGGCGCGGCAGAATCTCGGCGTGGTCTTCGCCCGCTTAACCGCTGGGGCGATGATCTTACTTGGATTCCTGGTGGCGTTCTCGATTGTTGCTCCCTCCTTCCAAGCCGCGGATCTCATCAAGATTCTTGGCATTGGCGGCGTGGCGATTGGCTTTGCGTTTCAGAACATCCTGCAGAACTTTCTTGCCGGTTTGCTACTGTTGTGGGCCGAGCCCTTCCGTGTCGGCGATGAGATCAAGCTGGATGCCTACGAAGGAACGGTCGAGGAAATTCAGACTCGAGCCACCATCATCAAGACCTACGACGAGCGGCGGGTCGTGATCCCCAATGCTGATTTGTTCACTCACTCCGTAATCGTCAACACAGCCCTGGGTATGCGTCGCTGGGAGTATGACTTGCCAGTGA
>PKYX01000156.1 GCA_003132825.1 Acidobacteriaceae bacterium | reverse complement strand
GCTCCATGTTGAAGAGTGACCGCTGGATCCGCAAGATGGCGATCGAACACGACATGATCAGTCCCTTCTCCGAGAAGCAAGTACGCGAGGGCGTGGTGTCGTACGGCTTGTCTTCCTACGGCTATGACTTGCGCGTGGCCGACGAGTTCAAGATTTTTACCAACGTGAATTGCACGGTGGTCGATCCCAAGCATTTCGACGAGCGCTCGTTCGTGACCATGCGGAGTGACGTGTGCATCGTGCCCCCGAATTCCTTTGCCCTGGCGCGGTCGGTCGAGTACTTCAAGATTCCGCGCGACGTGCTGACGATCTGTGTGGGGAAGTCGACCTACGCGCGCTGCGGCATCATCGTGAATGTCACGCCGTTCGAGCCGGAGTGGGAGGGATTTGTGACCCTTGAAATTTCGAACACCACCCCGCTGCCCGCGCGCATTTACGCCAACGAGGGCCTGTGCCAGATCATTTTCTTCCAGTCGGATGAAGTGTGCGAGGTGAGCTACGCCGATCGCAAGGGGAAATACCAGTCGCAGAAGGGAATTGTATTGCCGAAGCTGTAGTCAGTCGGCCGGTGGTTCGGGCTCAACCCTGGGGCTGGCTGAATTTCACCGTCCCACTTTTTCATTCACCAGGTTTCGCTCGAACGGTCCAGGGGAAACGGCTCACCGGAACCAGGGTTCGGTGGAACCGAGATCGCGCCGCTACTTCCGGCTGTTCTCCCCTTCTTTGTACATGTACTTGATCGAGGGCTTGTAGATCATGAGATTGGGAGCGGCGTTGCGGTTCAGCTTGATGCACGCCTTGTCGTACCACTCGATGACCCCGCGAATTTCCTCGCCGTCGCGGAGCACCACGACCATCGGGGTCTTGGATTGCATCTGCTTCTGGTAGTAAAAGTTTTCCGCGTTAGTTTGCTCAGCCGGCACAGTTTTCTTGCCGCCCCCGCCATTGCGATCGCCCGGACGCTCTGCGCGGTCACGGCGTTCTCCCGCCATGGATTGCGGTCCGTGGTTATGGTCGCTGCGGCTGAGGGAAGGGCGGATCAGCTTGCGGTTCGCGTAGCCATCCTGCTCATGAGGCCGCTCGGCTGGTAACGAATCAGTTGCATCTTTCATCGAGCCACCTCTTTGACACGCGGCCACAACCTAACGCTGCCGTGATTGTGGGTACGAAAGGCGTGTGATTTTCCATAACCGTAGCACAGGAGCGGGAGTCGTGACAATGCTCCATTCGGGTGGAGAGAATGGGCTTGGGCGGGCAGGGGATGGAAGGGCCAATCTCCTCAGCCGGGTTCGAGCGCAGTGGCAAATGAATCGAGAGAAAGAGAACGAAGCAGGTTGCGCCGCATGCCGCGCTCGACTTCCGCCAGACGGTCGGCGGCGAGCGTGATCCAGGCGAAGTCGGCTGAGTCCGCCAGTTTTTTCAGTTCGCCAGCGATGTCGGTATTGCGGACCAGTTCCGGAGTGGAGGAGTTCAGGAAAACCAAATCTTCGAGCAGGGAATAGAACGTTCGCAGCAGGGCTTCCAACTTGTTGCGGCCTTCGGCTCCAGCACGGTAGGTTTCCGTGATTTTGAATAGTTCACTGTGATCGGCGGCGCCCAGTGCGGAATGCAGGATGGCCAGGGCGTGGCTGCGAGCCGCGGTGTAGGCGGTGAGGTCGAAGTTGCGGGCGCGCCCCACGGCGCCTTCGGAAAGTCGCGCCACCAAAGCTCGCTGCTCCGCTTTCCACACTGGACGATGGATTGCCAGGTACGCCTCAATCTCCTCGGTGGACAAGGCGGCGAGCGAAACCGTCATCGAACGGGAGCGCAGCGTGGGGAGGAGTTCGCCGGGGTTTTCCGTCAGCAGGAAAATGGTGGCGAAGTCGGGCGGTTCTTCGAGCACCTTCAGCAGTGAGTTGGCGGCCTCTTTCATGAACCTGGAGCCGGTGAAAATGTAGACCCTTTCCTTGGCGTCGCCGGGGCGGTAGTAGATAGTCTCGATTACGCGGC
This sequence comes from Acidobacteriaceae bacterium, assembly GCA_003132825.1. GTDB lineage: Bacteria > Acidobacteriota > Terriglobia > Terriglobales > Acidobacteriaceae > PALSA-270. The sequence continues at coordinate 1,816 of PKYX01000156.1, read as the reverse complement.
GGACTTGGTCCACCTTGATCATCATTTGCGGCGGATCGGGAGGGATGATGAGCACATCGGGATGGGTCTGCACGAACAGACGGGTTTCTTTCCTGTCGGTTTCCCGCATGTCCTCGCGGGCTTCGAGGGCCTCGGCGGAGCGACTCTCGAGATCTTCGGCTTGCGCAATGCGGATACAGTTGGAACACTGGCCGCAAAAATCGGGCAGACCGCCGCTCAGGATTGGGGCAAGACAATTGATCGCCTTGGCCAGCATGAGTGCCAGCGTGTATTTGCCGGCGCCGGCGGGACCGGCCAGAATGACTGCCTGGGGAAAGCGGTCGCGCGCCAACATCTCGCGCAGGCGGCGGACCACTCCCTCGTTGCCGTGAAAATCAGAGAAGCCCATATGCAAAGCCCATATTACGATCTGTCTGCAGCCTTTGGCCAAACCACCCTCCAGCCAGCGGTCTGGAGTCCCATCGGCTTTGCCCCCGTCCCATAGCGCGGCAGGGGGGGATGGGTCGGGAACCCATTCGTCGTTCGGGACAGCCTGGTCACGATGACGTCCGCGCCGCCAATTTCAGCTTGCGCCGTACGATCTCGAGAATCTTCCGATGGGTCTCGTCCGGCGTGCCGCGAGCATCGACGGACACGACGCGCTCGGTCTCGCGCGCGGCAATGGCCAGGTAGGCGTTGCGCACGCGTTCGAAGAAGGCGCGGCTTTCTTGCTCGAAGCGGTTCTCGTCATGCTTGCCGCCGTTCCGCGGGGTTCGCGACTTGTTGCGGCGGCGGGCGCGTTCGACGCTGAGAGTTAGGTCGGAGTCCATCAGGATGGTGAGCTCAGGCTGCAGATCGCCGCACAAAATGTGGTGCAAGGCCAGCACTGGCGGGCTGCTCAGTTTGCGGCCGCCGCCCTGGTAGGCCTCGGTGGAATCGGTGAAGCGATCGCAAAGCAGGATGCGGCCCTCGGCCAGGGCGGGGTGGATCACTTCCTTGATGTGTTGGGCGCGGGAGGCGAACATGAGAGCCAGTTCGGCCAGCGGAGCCAGTCCCGAGGTGCCGGTGTCGAGTAGCCATTGACGGATTTTTTCCCCCGTCGGAGTGCCGCCGGGCTCGCGAGTCACGACCACGGGCAAGCCATAGGCGCGCAACGCGGCGGCGAGCTTTTCCATCTGCGTGCTCTTGCCGCAGCCGTCGAGTCCTTCGAAAGTAATGAACTTGCCGCGAAGGGGCACGAGCCATCATAGAGCACCGGCAGCATTGCCAGCCATCGAGAGGGGCTCGGTGCCGCGTCCTCAAGGGTGCGTTCTGGGAGAGCGGCTGATATATTCACAGAGCTTTCGAGTTTCCTGGTTTTGATCTCAATCGAGGATTCCCCTTTCATGCATCGTTCCGCGGGGTTGGTTCTGCTCTGTACTTTGTTGTTCGCAGGCGCCGTCATGGCGCAGGGCACGGCGCCGGTGGTGAAGATTTCTGTCGATGCCACCGAGGTGCCACGCCGCATAGTTCATGCCCAGCTGGAGATTCCCGCCAGCCCCGGCACGCTCACCCTCTACTACCCGCAATGGATTCCCGGCGAACACGGGCCCACGGGGCCGATCAACGAATTGATGGGTCTGAAATTCACCGCCCACGGACAGACTCTCGCCTGGCGCCGCGACCTGCTCGATGGGTGGACCTTTCACGTCGAAGTCCCGGCTGGAGTTTCGGCCGTAGAGGTCGGGCTCGACTATGTTTCTCCGGCTGCGCTCGAGGAAGCCCCCTATACGGCGGGTGCTTCTGCGACCGAAAAAATGGCCGTCCTGAGTTGGAACACGCTGCTGTTGTATCCCGC
>PKYX01000062.1 GCA_003132825.1 Acidobacteriaceae bacterium | reverse complement strand
TCGGCCGTCATCTTCGACGCCATCCTGAACCGCGACCCGAGGCCGGCTGCCGAGCTGAATCCCATGCTGCCGGCCGATTTTGTGCGCATCGTGGAGAAGACCCTTGAGAAGGACCGAAATCTGCGCTGCCAGACGGCCACCGAGCTGAAAACCGACCTCAGCCGCCTCAAGCGAGACCTCGAATCCGGCACACGGCGCGCTAGGGAGAAGACCGATTCGGATCTCGGCTTCCAGAAGCAAACGGGAAAATCCGTGGCCGTTCTCTATTTTGAAAACTTAAGCGGCGCGAAGGAAGACGAATACCTGCGCGACGGCATCACCGAGGATGTAATCACCGAGCTTTGTAAGATTCGGGGACTGAACATCTTTTCGCGCCCTACCGTTCTTGCTTTCCGGGACAAGCCGGTGACCCCGGCGCAGGTCGGCCAGCAGCTTGGTGCGGCCTATGTCCTCACCGGCACTTTGCGCCGCGCCGGCGCTCGCCTTCGAATCAACGTTCAACTCGTTGACACGCGCACCGATTTTCCACTCTGGTCCGAGCGTTTCGACCGCGAGATGAAGGACGTTTTCGAAGTTCAGGACGAAATGGCCCGCAAGATCGCCGAGGCCCTGCGCGTGACGCTCTCCCCGGAGGAACTCGAGGCCTTGGCCGTCAAGCCCACGGAAAACCTGCAGGCCTACGACCTGTACCTACGCGGCAAGCGCTACGCGCGGCGCCAGACCCGACAGGACCTCGAGTTCGCCCTGCAGATGTTCGAAAACGCGGTGGCCATTGACTCCAACTTCGCCCTTGCCTACGCCGCCAGCGCCAATGCCTGCGCGATGTTCTACTGCAACTACAGCCGCGACCAGGTGTGGGTGGAACGCGCGCGGGAAGCCTCCGGCAAGGCCGTGGCTCTGCGCTGGGACCTGCCCGAAGTGCAGGTCAGCCAGGCTTGGGTACTCTATGCCGCCGAACTGCATGACGAAGCCGTGCGCATGGTCAAAAAGGCCATCGAACGCAAGCGCGACTGCGAAGGCTCCTATTACCTCCTCTGCCGCGCCCTGTTCGCCGCCGGACGCTACCAGGAGACTGTGGACGTTGCGGAAGCCGCCATTGAAGCAAGCGGTGAGGACTACAACGTTTATGTGCCCATCGTGAACTGTCTCCGCGCCATGGGCAAAGAAGAAGCCCAGCGCAACATGCGCCAGCGAAGGATAGCGGCCCTCGAGAATCACTTGAAGCAAGTGCCCGAAGACGCGCGGGCGCGCATCCTGCTAGGCGGCGACTACGCTGATTTGGGAAGGCCGGACGACGCCATGCGCGAACTCAACCTGGCAGTTACCTTGCGCGCCAATGAGGCCTCGATTCTTTACAACGCGGCTTGTCTGTACTGCAGCCTGAAAAGAAAGCCGGAAGCCATGGATGCCCTGCGTAAAGCCTGGGAAGCAGGGTTCAGGGACTCGGTGTGGGCCCGCCGCGACCCGGACCTCGTCACTCTTCATGACGACCCGGAGTTTGATCGCCTGTACCCGGAGAAGCCCGCGTCATCGCCTGTCTCCGGTTCCCTCTAGTTCGACGTCTTCGAAATCCATACCCACTCAACCTCTCGTCCGAAAGGCGAACTCATCGGTGCTTGGGACTTCCAGGCCATTGTTCGGCGCATGCAGACTGGTGATTATGGTTTTAAGCGAACCGGACCCAGCACCGGTGTTTGTGCGATTGCGGGCGAGTGGCGGGCAACCCGGCAGTAATCTGACGTGAACGGAGGAACGAAGACTGGCCGCCTGAGAATTTGCTGGTTAAGTTGTGAAGTCACGCTGACTGCGGATTAATCGATTAATCTGTCAACCGCGTGATTGCTCTGACACTTACAATTGAGTCTTCCCACCTGCCCTTAAGAACGCCTAACAAAACCTTCAACCCGACAGCCTAGTTCCGCTCATTGCAGCTTCGCGTATTCGGCTTTGGCTTCTTTCAGGATAGGGATGTCGGGGTCGGCGTCTTNNCTTTCCAGAGGGCGAGGAAATCCTGATACGCCGCTTTGGCTTTAACGGAATCGCCCTGCAGGGAATAAGCGCGAGCTAACCCGAGACGGGCGAGAGCGCCGATGGGATGCATTCCAACGCTGCGATGGTCGATGATTTTCTGGAACTCGGCGGCGNNCGATGATTTTCTGGAACTCGGCTGCGGCATGGCTACCGTCATGCGCTGCGAGATAAGCTTGGCCGCGCACATAAACGGTGTACGAGACGGCGCCTATTGTCAGGATTCCCATTTCGTACGGAGCGCCAGCCTGAAGGTCTTCGATTGCTTTCGAAGGCTGGCTGCGACTCAGGGCGAGCTGTGCGTGCACAGTTGGCAACTCTTTGAACTGGACGATGGTATCTTCCGGATAGCGCTTGCTCAGATCATTTGCCAACGCGTGCGCCCGCGCCTCATCTCCTACCATCGCCAGCACCAAAGCCGCTTCGAATTNNAAACCACGAGGGCGGCACCGGCCTGCTGGTGCGCGGGGGTGGCATTGCCGAACAGAGCCTCCCGCATGGATGAGTTGGCTTGGTAACCTGCTGCAGTCTCTTTCTCTCCCCCCTGTTGGGCCGAGGCTATTGCGCGGCGGGAAAGCTCCCGCGACTTGTCTTGCAGTCCAGAATACGCGGCTATATCAGCTTCCCACGACAGCAACGAATCTTCCATTCCCGGCTTGCCCATAATCCAGGCCGACTGTTGATCCATGACCGTCC